>JBAVTL010000575.1:0-4161 GCA_049696175.1 Anaeromyxobacteraceae bacterium | reverse complement strand
ATCCAGAGCGCCCCCTGCGCCGCGCCGCGGAGGTAGCGATCGAGCGGCGGCTCCGGCAGCGCGTCGCGAAGCGCCGCCTCCAGGCCCTGCAGCTCCCCCGAGATCGCGAGCGCCACGAGCAGGGGCGTCTCCTCCTTGCCACCGGTCGCCGCCATCTCCTCGAAGGCGCGGCGCCAGAGCGCGATCAGGAGCGCCGCCAGCCCGTTCCCCTTCCCACCGCGCCCGAGCCAGGCCGTCGCGATCCCGCCCGTGAGCGCCGGGTGGACCAAGGGGGCGAGCTGCGCCGCGGCCCTGACGTCCGGCCCGCCAGCGGACGGACCGTAGAGCGGCTCCACGGCCGGGAGGCGTGCGTAGTCCTCGCGGACGATGAGTCGATCCCGATCGTCCTCCGGGACGAACCGGTGCTGGGTGCCGAGGAGGAGCGCGATCTCGGCCGCCGCCGCGTGCAGGATCGCGCGGGCGTCCGGCGCGATCTGGATCGGCACCGCGAAGTCCGCGAGCGACGTGCCGAGGTGGAAGCGTACCGACTCCGGATCGATCCGGACGAAGCCAGCCGGATCCCTCCGGGCGGCGGCGTGGATCTCGAAGCGGCGGGCGGCGAGGGGGGAGGGCACCAGGCGCATAATGCAGCCCCGGTGGAGGGACCGGCAACCGGGTACTTCCCCCACCAACGGGTTGGAGTCACTTCGAAAAGTCGTTACCGGCTTGCGATCCTTTCCCGTCAGCGGTAATCAATTTCGCTCCAAATGCGCCGGTCCATCTTCAAGTCCAAGATCCATCGCGCCACCGTCACCCAGGCGGACCTCGACTACGAAGGGTCCGTCACGATCGACGAGGGGCTGATGGAGGCCGCGAACATCTGCGACTACGAGCTGGTGCACATCTGGAACATCACCCGGGGCACGCGGCTGCAGACGTACGCCATCCGCGGCGAGCGCGGCTCCGGGGTCATCTGCATCAACGGCGCCGCCGCGCACCTCATGAAGCCCAAGGACATGGTGATCATCGCCACGTTCGCGGAGATGGAAGAGGCCGAGGCGCGCTCCTTCAAACCCACCGTGGTCCTCGTCGACGCCGACAACAAGCCGGTCGACAAGAGCATGGTCGAGATCCCGGGCCCTGCCCGTCGGGTGACTGCATGACGGTGCTACTTTGGCTCGCCTGAGCTGAATCCCCAGCCCAGCCTCCGGGCGTTCCTGAAGCTCTGCAAGCCTGGCCGCGCCGTCCCGGTCCGCATCGAGGTCGATGCCGACACCGAGACGCCGGTCTCGGCGTTCCTGAAGATCTCGCGCGGTCAGCGCCACGCCTTCCTGCTCGAGTCGGTCGAGGGCGGGGAGCGGAGCGCGCGCTTCAGCTTCATCGGCGCCGGGCCTCGCCACGTCGTCCGCTGGAAGCTCGGCGATCGCGGCGACCCGATCGACGCGATCCGCGCCCTGCTGGCGAGCCACACGGCCGTGCGGGTGCCCGGCACGCCGCCCTTCGCCGGCGGGCTCGTCGGGCACGTCGCCTGGGACGCCGTCCAGCGCTTCGAGCCCCGCGTGCCGATCGCCAAGCCCGACGAGCTGGGCTTCCCGGACGTCCTCCTCGGCGACTACGACGAGGTGGTGGCGTTCGACAACCGGCGCCACTCGCTCCACCTCGTCTGCGAGGTCCGCTGCGGGCCGGGAGACGACCCGAAGGCGCTCTACGCGAAGGCGGTGCGGAGGCTCCAGGCGCGGCTGCGGCTGCTGCGGCGCCCGCTCGTCGACCGTCGCCACCGGCCGCCGAAGGAGCCGGCCCGGCTCGTCCCGCGCGTGGGCAGGCGCGAGTTCGAGGCCGCGGTGGCGCGCGCGAAGGAGTACGTCACCGCGGGGGACTGCCAGCAGATCGTCCTCTCGCAGCGGTTCGACGCGGAGACGAAGCTCCCCCCCTTCGAGATCTACCGCGCGCTCCGGCGCGTGAACCCGTCGCCGTACCTCTTCTACGTCCAGGACGGGGACCGGGCGCTGGTGGGCTCCTCTCCCGAGACGCTCATCAAGCTGGCCAACGGCCAGGTGACGCTCCGGCCGATCGCCGGGACGCGCAGGCGGGGCGCAGACGCGGCCGAGGACGCGCGGCTCGAGGAGGAGCTGCGCGCCGACCCGAAGGAGAACGCCGAGCACGTGATGCTGGTGGACCTCGGCCGCAACGACGTCGGGCGCGTCTCCTCTGTCGGGACGGTGGAGGTCACCGCCTTCAAGACGGTGGAGCGCTACTCGCACGTGATGCACCTCGTCTCCGAGGTGCACGGCGAGCTCGCGGCGGGGCTCGACGCGGTCGACGTGCTCCGGGCCGGCTTCCCCGCCGGGACCGTCAGCGGCTCCCCGAAGGTCCGCGCGATGGAGATCATCGACGAGCTGGAGCCCGCGCGGCGAGGCCCCTACGCTGGCGCGGTCGGCTACTTCGATCGCGGCGGAGACATGGACATGGCAATCGCCATCCGCACCCTGATGGCCAGCGCGGGGCGCATCTCGGTCCAGTCGGGCGCGGGCATCGTCTACGACTCCGACCCGGCCACCGAGTACGTCGAGACCGTCAACAAGGCGCGCGCCGTCTTCACCGCCGTCGCGCAGGCGGAGCAGCGCTCGCTCGACGCGATCGCCCGGCCGCCCTCGGAGCGGAACGGGGGGCGGCGATGAGCGGGACCTACGTCAAGGCCGACGCGGGGCCCGGCGCCCCGCGGGTGCTGCTGGTCGACAACTACGACAGCTTCACCTTCAACGTGGTCCAGTACCTCGGCGAGCTGGGGGCCCACGTCACGGTCTACAGGAACGACGAGATCGACGTCGCCGGGATCCGGGCCTTCCGGCCGGAGGGGCTCGTGCTCTCGCCCGGCCCGTGCACGCCGGACGGGGCGGGCGTGACGCTGGCGGCGATCCGGGAGCTCGGCGGCGAGCTGCCGATCCTCGGCATCTGCCTGGGACACCAGGCGATCGGCCAGGCCTTCGGCGGCAAGGTGGTCCGCAACGTCCGGATCGTCCACGGCAAGGCGAGCCCGGTGCAGCACGACGGCAAGGGGGTCTTCGCGGGCCTCCCCAACCCCCTCACGGCGGGCCGGTACCACTCGCTCGTGGTGGAGCGCGCGACGCTCCCGGACGTGCTCGAGGTGACGGCCTGGACGGCGGAGGGGGAGATCATGGGGCTGCGGCACCGGACCCACGACGTCGAGGGCGTGCAGTTCCATCCGGAGTCGATCCTGACCGAGGCGGGGAAGCCGCTCCTCCAAAACTGGCTGGCGCGGCTCGGCGCGAACGGGAGAGGGACACGATGATCGTGCAGGCGGTGGCGAAGCTCGTCGAGGGGCAGGACCTCTCGCGGGCCGAGATGGTGACGGTGATGACCGAGATCGCCGACGGCGAGGCGACGCCAGCCCAGGTGGGCGCGCTCCTCGCGTCGCTGCGGCTCAAGGGTGAGACGGTGGACGAGATCGCCGGCGCCGCGGACGTCATGCGCGCGCGCGTCGATCCGATCCACGTCGAGAGGGAGATCTTCGTCGACACCTGCGGCACCGGCGGCGACGGGCGCGCGACCTTCAACATCTCCACCACCGCCGCCTTCGTCGTGGCCGGCGCAGGCGTCACGGTCGCGAAGCACGGCAACCGCGCCGTCTCGTCGAAGTCGGGCTCGGCCGACGTCCTCGCGGCGCTCGGCGTCGACGTGGAGGCGGGCAAGGACGTGGTGGAGCGCTGCATCTCCGAGGTGGGGATCGGCTTCCTCTTCGCGCCGCGGCTCCACCCCGCGTTCAAGGCAGTGGCCGGCATCCGCCGCGAGCTCGCCACGCGCACGATCTTCAACCTGCTCGGGCCGCTCGCGAACCCCGCCGGCGCGCGCCACCAGGTGATGGGCGTCTACGAGCCGCGCTGGGTCCCGATCATCGGCGGCGTCCTCGCCGCCCTGGGCACCCGCCACTCCTTCGTCGTCCACGGCGAGGGGCTCGACGAGATCGCCGTCACCGGCATGACGCACGTCTGCGAGGTGAAGGACGGGACGGTCGAGCGCTTCTCCATGCTGCCCGAGGACATCGGGCTCGGCCGCCACCCGGAGTCGGCCATCGTCGGCGGCGACGCCACGCTCAACGCCCGCATCCTCCGCGACGTGCTCTCGGGCCAGAAGGGGGCGCCCCGCGACGCGACGCTCGCCAAC
>JBAVTL010000574.1:0-7328 GCA_049696175.1 Anaeromyxobacteraceae bacterium | reverse complement strand
GGGCAGGAGCGCTCGGTCCTCGACACGCTGGGCGGCGCGGAGCGCGCGCTCGACGAGGCGCGCGCGGAGGTGAAGCGGACCGAGGCGGATCGCGCCGAAGCGGAGGCCGGGCTGCGGCGGGCCACGGACGAGGAGGGGAGGGCGATGGTGCTCTACCGCGCGCGGCTCGACGAGCTGCGCCCACGGCTGGCGGCGCGCCACAGGATGGGGCGAGGGGGGGAGCTCGCGGTCCTCGTCTCCGCCCCGTCGCTCGCCGACCTCGTGAGCCGCAAGTACCTCTTCGACCGGATCCTGGGGCGGGATCTCGCCGTCTTCGGCGAGGCGAAGGGCGCGCTGGAGACCCAGCGGCGCGCCCGCGCGGAGGTTGAGCTGCAGACGGCGCGGATCGCGGGGCTCGCGGAGCGGGCGGAGGGGCAGCGGGCCATCGCCGCGGCGCGGCGGGAGGAGCGCGAGACCCTGCTCTCCGCGCTCCGGACCGCGCGCAGGTTCCACGAGCGGGCGGCGGCGGAGGCCGGGGAGCAGGCGAAGCGGCTCGCCGAGTTCGTCACGGCGCTGCCGGCGGGGGCGCGGGGCGATCCGCTCCGCGGCGTCTTCGAGAAGATGAAGGGGCGGCTGCGGCCCCCCGCGGCCGGGACCGTCACCGTCGGCTTCGGCCGCGTCGTGAACCCGCGGTTCAACACGGTGACCGTGCAGAACGGCGTCGACATCGGCGCCGCCTCCGGCGCCCCGGTCCGCGCCGTCGCGCCCGGGCGCGTCGTGCACGCAGGCTGGTTCAAGGGGTACGGCAACATCGTGATCATCGATCACGGCGACGGCTACCACACGCTCGTGGCGCACCTCGCGTCGATGCGGACCGCGATGGGCGAGTCGGTGAGCCCGGGGGACGTGATCGGGACGGTCGGCGACTCCGGCTCGCTCAAGGGGCCCTACCTCTACTTCGAGATCCGCCAACGGGGGCGCCCGGTGGATCCGAAGGGGTGGCTGGGGAATTAGGGGGCCGCGCGCTTCCTTCCGGAGGCGGCCGAGGTGGAGGCCACCCTCAAGCGGCCACGCCGCATCGTCGCGGAAGGCGGGCTCACCCGGATCTCGACGCTGGAGCCCAGCGCGGTGAGGAAGCGGATCAACCTGCCGGTGGAGAACCCGGAGAGCCGCCCGTGGAGGAGCGCGGAGACCTTCGGCTGGTCGACGCCGAGGACCCTCGCCGCGGCTGCCTGCGTGAGCCCGCGGTCGACGATGATCGCGGCGATCCGGTACGCGAGCGCCGCCTTGGCGAGCGCCTCCTCGGGTGAGGATACGCCCAGGTCGGCGAAGACATTGCCGGTGCCCTGCGTGATGGTCGTCGGGGGTCCCATGTGGCTCACTCCTTCTCGACGGCCCGTCGGGCGTGATCCTCTTCCGCCAGGCGCAGCCTCTTCCTGATGCGCTCCAATTCGCTGCGCGTCGGGAAAGTCCCTGACGTCTTCGAGGGCGCTTCCCACCCAGAAGAGCGGCTTTCGAGCGACCTCCACGACGAGCAATATGCCAGAACAGGCATCGGCCCGCAATGCAAGAGGAGGGCACTGGTCACCGGCGCGCCCTCCTCAGCCGCCGCGGCGACGCGGAGAATTCGACGGATGGCTCCGCGACGACCGGCCCGGTCGTGCTCCGCAGCTCCTTCAGGAACGCCACCGGATCGAGGATCTGCGCCCCGCGATAGTGCTTGAGGGCGAGCAGGTGGGAGTCCTTGCTGACGAGGTGCGACGCGCCGCCGACCCACGCGGTCCAGAGGTAGGGATCGTCCTTCGGATCCGCCGTGAGCGACGGCCCCTCCGTCTCGTCAACGACGTCCGCGGCTGCCGTTTCGACCAGCTCCAGCCACTCGACGGGATCGAAGCCGGGCATGAATCGCTGCGAGACCCCCGGCCGGCCGCACACGTCGAGCACCTCGGCGCGGACGTAGGCGGAGGTGACGAGGCGGAGGCGACCGGACAGCGCGGCGTCCACGATGGCGCGAGGCGCGCCCTTCGGGTTGAGCGCCGCGCTCACCCAGACCTGGGCGTCGAGCACAGCGCGAAGGTCCGTCACTTGCGGGCCTTCCGGCCTCGCTCGGCACGGACCGCACCCGCAGCCCGCTCGATGGCCTTCTCCGTCTCGCTGGGGTCGTGCCCAGCCGCATCCTGGAGCGCCATCAACTCGCGGGCGCGCCGCCGCGCGAACTCCTCGACGCGGCGCATCCGCTCGGCCGGCACCAGCGCGGCGACCTCCTTCCCCTTGCGCTCGATCACATAGGCGGCGGATCGCAGCCGCACGCGGTCGAGCAGCTCTCCGAGGTGCGCGCGCAGGTCCATCGTGCTGATGCGGGTCGCGTCTGGCTTGCTGCTCATGCCCTGACTATAGCAACTATCATAGTACCGTGGTGCGGGAGGAGGTGAGGGTAGCCGCGGTTCCATCTACAATGGCCGGATGCACCTCCGCCGCCTCGCCGTCGCCGCAGCGATCGTCGTCGCCTTCGCCGCCGGGCTCTCGCTGAGCCACGTCGCCGCCGCTGGCAAGAAGGCGCCGGCGCCGCCCTACAAGCCGCTCGACGTCTTCGCCGAGGTGCTCGCCTCCGTGGAGAACAACTACGTCGAGGAGCTCCCGGAGCAGGAGCTGGTCTACGGCGCCATCGACGGCATGGTCGCGAAGCTCGATCCCCACTCGGTCTTCATGCGGCCGGACGTCTACCGGGCCATGCACGACGAGGCGGTCGGCGAGTTCGACGGGCTCGGGCTCGAGGTGAGCGTCGAGGGGGACGCGCTGGTGGTCATCACGCCGGTGGCCGACTCCCCCGCGGAGCGCGCGGGGCTCCACCCCGGCGACCGGGTCCTCTCCATCGACGGCGAGGCGACCCGTGACATGACGCTCGCCGAGGCGCTCCAGAAGATGCGCGGCGCGCCCGGCACGAAGGTGGTCCTCGAGATCATGCGGGAGGGGTTCCAGGCGCCGCTCAAGCTGACGCTGGTGCGCGACCGGGTCCGGATGCAGAGCGTCGAGTGGCGTCCGCTCGACCCCGCGAAGCGGCTCGCCTACGTCCGCGTGAAGGCCTTCCAGGACCGGACCGACCGGGCCATCCGCAAGGCGCTCGACGACGCGCGCGCCGCCTTCAAGGGGGAGATCGAGGGGCTGGTGCTCGACCTCCGCAACAACCCCGGCGGCCTCCTGCAGCAGGCGGTCCGCGTCTCCGACATCTGGCTGTCGCAGGGCGTGATCGTCTCGGTCGAGGGGCGGAGCAAGGCGAACGTCGAGATCGAGAAGGCGCGCGAGAAGGACACTGAGCCCGCCTATCCGGTCGTCATCCTCGTCAACAAGGGGACGGCGAGCGCGAGCGAGATCGTCGCCGGGGCGCTCCAGGACCAGGGGCGCGCCGTGCTCCTCGGCGCGACCACCTTCGGGAAGGGCTCGGTCCAGTCGATCATCGAGCTCGAGGACGGCTCCGGGCTCAAGCTGACGGTCGCGCGCTACTTCACGCCGAAGCACCGCTCCATCCACGGCCACGGGATCGCGCCGGACATCGCAGTGGAGGTGCCGCCCCCTCCGCCTCCCGGCGCCCGCGAAGGCAAGGTCAAGGCCGGCCCGGACGTGCAGCTGGAACGGGCAAGGCAGTGGCTCGAGGATCCAGCCCGGCGCAAGGGCGCGGTGCGGTGAAGGTCGGTTTATCGCGCACACTGGAGCCGCGCCGCAGGTGGGTAAATCCCCAGTATCGGCGCAGGGTTCGAGCTGTTGACTTCCGCGACTGGAGGGCTATAGTCGCGCGACTTTCCGTGGGAAATCCCCAGACATGAGCATGAGCCCAATGGAGCTTTCGGTCGTCATCGCTTACGCACTGCTGCTCTCCGTGCTCTCCGTCTACGGCGGTCACCGGTACTACATGGTGTACCTGTACTACCGGCACAAGTACCGGCTGCCGACCGCCCCGCGACGCTTCGACGAGTCCGAGCTCCCGCGCATCACCGTCCAGCTCCCGATCTTCAACGAGATGTACGTGATCGAGCGGCTCGTCGGCGCGGTCGCCCGGCTGCGCTACCCGCGCCACCTGCTCGACGTCCAGATCCTCGACGACTCCACCGACGAGACGGTCGCCATCGCGCGCGCCTGCGCCGAGCGGTTCCGCGCCGATGGGCTCGACATCGTCCACGTCCACCGCACCGACCGCACCGGCTTCAAGGCGGGCGCGCTCGAGAACGGCCTCCGCACCGCGAAGGGTGAGCTCGTCGCCGTCTTCGACGCGGACTTCGTCCCTGGCTCCGACTTCCTCGATCGGACGGTCCACCAGTTCACCGACGCGGGCGTCGGGATGGTCCAGACGCGCTGGGATCACATCAACGCCGACTACTCGGCGCTGACGCGGGTCCAGTCCGTGCTGCTCGACGGCCACTTCGTCGTGGAGCACACCGCACGGAACCGCTCCGGCCGCTTCTTCAACTTCAACGGCACCGCAGGGATCTGGCGGCGCCAGGCGATCGACGACGCGGGCGGCTGGGAGCACGACACGCTGACCGAGGACTCGGACCTCTCCTACCGGGCGCAGGTCGCCGGCTGGCACTTCGTCTACCTCAAGGACGTGGTCGTGCCTGCCGAGCTGCCGGTCGAGATGACGGCCTTCAAGGCGCAGCAGCACCGGTGGGCCAAGGGGCTCATCCAGGTGGCGATGAAGCTCCTGCCCAGGCTGATGCGCGCCGACCTGCCGGCGGAGATCAAGAAGGAGGCCTTCTTCCACCTGACCTCCAACGTCGCCTTCCTCCTGATGATCCCGCTCGCCATCCTCCTGCCGGTGACGGTGGTCGTCCGGGTCTCGCACGGCGCGATGGAGGTGCTCCTCCTCGACCTCCCGTTCTTCGCCGCCGCGACCTTCAGCGTCGTCTTCTTCTACGCGGTGAGCCAGCGCGAGCTGGGGCGGCGCTGGTGGCAGTGGCTGCCCCGGATGCCCTTCGTCCTCGCGGTCGGCATCGGCCTCTCGATCAACAACGCCCGCGCCGTGGTCGAGGCGCTCATGGGGTACCAGACCGCCTTCGTCCGCACCCCGAAGCTGGGCGTGAAGGCGCCGGGCGAGTCCGTCGGCCGCAAGCGCTACAAGGCGATGGTCAGCCTGCAGCCGCTCGTCGAGCTCGCGATGGCCTGCTACATGACCTACGGCGTCGTGTACCTGATCCAGCGCGGCGTCTACTACTCGCTCCCGTTCCTGCTCCTCTTCCAGTTCGGGTTCGGCTACGTCGCGATCCTCTCCATCTGGGAGCACACGCGCGGCGTCCTCGGGCGGTTCGTCCGGGTGCCGCAGCCGGCGCCGACAGTCGAGTAGATCGCCCCCTCACCCTGCCCTCTCCCCCGGTGGGGGAGAGGGGTTGGGGTTACTTCGCGCCCTCGTCCCCGTCGTCGGGGAAGAACTTCCTGGCGCAGTCCGGGCAGATGCCGTGCGTGAACTCGGCGTCCGAGCGCTCCCGGATGAACGTCTCGATCCGGTTCCAGTAGCCGCGGTCGTCGCGGATCTTCTTGCAGTGGGCGCAGATGGGGAGCAGCCCCCGCAGCGTCTTCACGTCGGCGAGCGCTGTCTTCAGGTCGCCGATGAGCCGCTCGCGCTCCACCTCGGAGCGCCTGCGCTCCGTGATGTCCTGGATGAAGCCGACGACGGTGGGGCCGTCGGAGAGCTCGACCATCGCGTCGGTCACCGCCGCGAGGAACGACGTGCCGTCGGGGCGCAGCAGCGTGATCTCGATGGTCGGATCGACCGGCTCGCCGCGCATGCGCCGCGCGATCCTCTCCGCCGTGCGCGCGGCGTCCGCCGGGAGCACGCTGTCCACGAGGGATCGGCCGAGCGCCGCGCTGGCGCTGGGGAGCGCGAACTCCTTCACGAACGCGGGGTTCACGTAGGCGACCTGCGTCCCGCGCGTCAGCGCGACCGCGATCGGCGCCCCCTCGACGAGCGCGCTGAAGCTCTGCTCGCTCTCGCGCCGCCACGAGCGGATCAGCATCCAGCCGCCGAGCGCGGTCAGCAGCCCGAAGAGGGAGAGCGCGGCGACCGTCCGGCCGACGGCCGCCCTCCAGGGCGCGAGGAAGGCCTTCGAAGACGCGGCCACGAGCAGGTAGAAGGGGCCGCCAGCGACTCGCCGGAAGGTGTTGAGCTTCTCCTCCCCGTCGACCGGGCTCTTCGCGACGAAGGAGGCCTCCCTCCGGCCGGACGCGAGGACGGACTCGAGCTGGCCGGAGATGATCCGCTGGCCGATGATCTTCTCCATGTCGTCGCGCGGCGGGTACCGCGCGACCACGGCGTTGTCCGCGCCGCGGAGGACCACCGCGCCGTCCGGGCCGGCGTCCACGTTCGCGAGCGTGCGGGTGAACTGCTCCAGCGCGATGACCGCGTACGCGATCCCGTCGAAGGTCCCGTCCGCGTGCTGGAGCCGTCGCACCAGGGTGAGGGATCGCTTCCCCGTGATGCGGGAGACGAGCGGCGCGGAGACGATCAGGCGCGAGCCGGGGTGCTCACGCGCCTCGATGAAGTAGTCGCGGTCGGAGATCTCGTAGGTGACCCCCGCCGGGACGCCGGCGCTCTGCTCGACGTGCCCCTCCCGGTTCGCGGTGCGCAGCGCGTCCAGGAACGGGAGCTGGGAGTGGAAGCGCGCGAGGACCGCCGCGACCTGCGGGGCGTCGTGCCGCCCTCCCGACCGCGCGTCCTGGAGCTCGGCCGTGACGCCGACCAGCGCGAAGTCCACGAGCCGGATCGTGCCCTCGAGGTTCTCGGCGAGCGTGCGCGCGAGGTTCTGGGTGGACCGCTCCGCCTGCGCGTAGGCCAGCCGGCGGTCGCGCACGGCCGCCTGCCACGCGGTCGCGACCGCGATCAGATCCAGCGCGAGGATCGCCACCGCGACACCGCGGGCGGTGCGAGATCGGTAGCGTGGGGGCTCGGTTCCTCGTGGCAAGTGCGGTCCGCGGTCGATGCCGAGCCTTGACTACACTACGAAACCGGCTCGGGATCGAGGGGCCTGGCGCGCTGCGTCAGCGTGTCACCTCGGAGGGTCGAGCCGCTTCTCGAGCAGCGTCACGCCGCGGTCCACGCGGGCCGCGATCTCGTAGCCCATCCGCTCCCAGAAGTCGCGGGCCTCGGGGTGCTCGTCGCAGACGGCGAGCGTGATCACCGCGAGCCCCCGCTCGCGCAGCCGATCCTCCGTGGCGCGCACCAGCTCCCCTCCCAGCCCCATGCCCTGCAGCCCCTCGCGGAGGAGCAGGAGCACGACGTGTGCCGTGCCGGGGCCGCCGCGGGCGAGATCGAGGTCCAGGAGCCCGGCGGCGGTGCCGCCCGCGCGGAGCCGGAGCAGCAG
>JBAVTL010000573.1:0-4049 GCA_049696175.1 Anaeromyxobacteraceae bacterium | reverse complement strand
AGGTCGCCGCGGAGCTCATCCAGCGCTACCCCGAGGTGGTCGAGCCGCTGAGAGACGGCAGGCTCTGTATTACGAGCGTCGTCGAACTGGCGAAGGTCATCACGCCGGAGAACCGGGCCGCGGTGCTGCCGCGCTTCTTCCATGCTTCCAAGCAGGAGGCGAAGGCGGTCGCCGCTGAGATCCTGCCAGCCGAGGTGGTACCGCGGCGCGAGGTGGTGACGACGATTCCTGCCCCCGCCGCACGCGCGATGGCCTTGCCCGGCGCCACGATGAGGGCGCCGGTTTCGGAGCCGGCTGCGGTGCGGCAGGTTGGCGCAGAAGTTCGTCCAGCAGAACCGCAGCCGTCTTTCCCGCCTCGGCCGCCTCCGCCCACGAGCGTCCAGCCGCTCACCGCCGAGGCGCGCCGGCTGCATATGACGGTCTCGAAGCGCTTCCTGGAGAAGTTGGAGGTCGCTCGCGAGGCGCTCTCGCACTCGCATCCGGGCGCCGACGCCGAGGCGATCCTGGAGGCGGGGCTGGACCTCCTCATCGAGCGGGCCGCGAAGAAGAAGGGGCTCAGCACGAGGCCATGCACGAGGCCGAAGGCGTGCACGAGGCCGAAGGCCGAGCGGGCCGATGCGCAATCAGGAGACGTCCCCGCCGAAGCAGCACCTACCCCTGACGCCCCCCGCCCACGCTACATCCCTGCCGACGTCCGCCGCGAGGTCTGGCTCCGAGACGAGGGACGCTGCCAGTTCAGGCTCGAGAGCGGCGAGATCTGCGGCTCCACCCACAGGCTTCAGTTCGACCACATCCACCCGTTTGCGCTGGGAGGGGAGTCGACTGGCAGTAACATCCGACTTGCCTGTGCCGATCACAACCTGCTCGCGGCGCGGCGAATCTTTGGCGACGCGCTCATGGATCGATACGCGCCGGTCCGGCGGTCGCAGACGCCTGCCGCGTCGCCCTGACGGCGGTCGTCACCGCGTGACCTGAGCGGAACCGCCGCCCCCGGGCGGGTGCGACGCCCCCTCGCCCCCTCACTCCCTCGTCGTTGCTTGCTTCGCGCGGTCACGTCGCCGCGGCACGGTTGCGCGACGGGCGCCGGATCCGTACGCGTCGGATCGATGTGGATGAAGGTAACCGCGAAGCCCGCGTGCCCTCAGCCGAATCTGCACGAAGTGATGAATGGTCAGCAATCCGTTGGGGGAGAGGCTGGGTAAGGGGGTGGCCGAACAGGGAGGCTACGGACGCACGGAGCGCGCGGTCTGGTGGATCCTGCGAGACCGGCACCACGGCGTGAAGTTCCGGCGCCAGCACACGCTGGGCCCCTTCATTCTCGACTCTGCGTCGACGGCGGGTTCGGGGGAGAGGGGCGAACCACTGCGTGGACCCACGATGTGATGGATCCTGAGCCCGGTGGGGGAGGAGGGGATGACCATCATGGCTGGTTCCGTTCGCGGCGTGCGTTCTTCAACAGCCTGCCAACAGACCGTTTGCCCGGCCCCAAGCGCACCTTGCCTCACTGGGAGTCGAGGTTATCGGCCTGTCGTGGCGACGCGTCGTCCGCGCCGCCAAGGAGGTCGATCATGGAAGGCAAGCTGCAGGCATGGTGGCCGCTGCCGCTCAGGATCCTCATCGGCATCGGCTTCATCGTTCACGGCGCCCCGAAGCTCACCGCGGCGGGGCACGCTGGCTTCGCCGGGATGTTGACCAGCATCGGCGTAGCGCTCCCGTCCCTCATGGCTTGGGTCGTAGGGCTCGTCGAGTTCTTCGGCGGAGTCGCCCTCGTCATCGGGCTCTTCACCGCCGAGGCTGCGGTGCTGCTAGGCATCGACATGCTCGTGGCCATGTTCAAGGTGCACCTCGCGCACGGGTTCGGCGCGATCCAGATCACCGGGACGACCTCCGACGGCGCCCCGGTCTTCGGCATGCCCGGCGCAGAGCTGAACCTGCTCTACATCGCGGCCCTGCTCGCCCTCTTCATCGGCGGCGCGGGACCGCTGGCGCTGGAGGAGCGGCTCTTCAAGACCGAGGGCCGGCTGCGTCCGCCGTGGCAGCGTCACCACGAGGCTCATGCCTGAGCCGGCGACGCTCGGCCCGCCGGCGTGCTCCCGCGCTGGCGGGCCCCTAAGGGACGAGCGTCGCGTGCGACCGGCAGGTAGGATGGCGGTCCGTGAACGATCTCCTGGCCGCACGCGCGCTCTTCGGGCTCTCCCTCGCGTTCCACATCGTCTTCGCCGCCGTGGGCGTCGCGATGCCGCTCTTCATGGTCCTCGCCGAGTGGCGCTGGCGCCGCCGCGGCTCGGAGGTCCACCTGGAGCTGGCGCGGCGCTGGGCGAAGGGGACCGCCATCCTCTTCGCCGTGGGCGCCGCGTCCGGGACCGCCATCTCCTTCGAGCTGGGGCTGCTCTGGCCCCGCTTCATGGCGTTCTCCGGCGCGATCATCGGGATGCCGTTCTCGCTCGAGGGCTTCGCGTTCTTCGCCGAGGCGATCTTCCTCGGCATCTACCTCTACGGATGGCAGCGCGTGTCGCCGCGGCTTCACCTCGCGAGCGGCGTCGTGGTCGCCGTCAGCGGCGCCCTCTCGGCCTTCTTCGTCACGCTCGCCAACGCGTGGATGAACCGGCCGGCCGGGTTCGAGCTCGCCGACGGGGTGGCGACGGGGATCCAGCCCTTCGTGGCGATGTTCCCACCGGGCTGGGCGCACGAGGTCGTCCACGTCCTCCTCTCCTGCTACGTGGCGACCGGCTTCGCCGTGGCGGGCATCCACGCGTGGCGCCTGCTGCGGGACCCGGAGAGCGGCTTCCACCGCGCCGCGCTCGGGATCGCGCTCGGGGTCGGTGGCGCCGCCGCGCTCCTCATGCCGATCTCGGGCGACTACTCGGCGCGCAAGGTGGCGGCCGAGCAGCCCGAGAAGCTCGCCGCGCTCGAGGGGCAGTTCAAGACCGAGCGCGGCGCGCCGCTGCGCGTCGGGGGGCTCCCGGACGCCGAGCGGCGCGAGACGCGGTTCGCCCTGGAGATCCCCCGCGGCCTGTCGATCCTGGGGTTCCACGATCCGGACGCCGAGGTGAAGGGGCTCGAGGCCTTCCCGCGCGAGACGTGGCCCAACACGCGCAACGTCCACCTCGCGTTCCAGGTGATGGTGGGGCTCGGGACGGCGCTCGCGGCCCTCGCCGCCGCGTGGTTCGTGCTTCGGCTCCGCCGCCGCGAGCCGCCCCGCTGGCTCCTCAAGATCGTGGTCGCGGCGGCGCCGGCGGGCTTCATCGCGCTGGAGGCGGGCTGGCTAGTCACAGAGTGGGGCCGGCAGCCGTACTCGGTCTGGGGAGTCCTCCGCACGGCCGACTCGGTGACGCCGGTCGGGCGACTCGTCGTCCCGCTCGTGGTCTTCTCCGCCATCTACGTCTTCCTCGCCGTCGTCGTCGTCTCGCTCCTACGGGGCCAGGGCGCCCCCGGGAGGCATGAGTGACCCCGGCCGACCTCCTCGGCGGCGTGATCGTCGCCGCGCTCGTCCTCTACGCGCTCTTCGGCGGCGCCGACTTCGGCGGCGGGATCTGGGACCTGCTGGCGTCCGGTCCACGGAAGCGGGAGCAGCGCGCGCTCATCGAGCGGGCGGTCGGCCCGATCTGGGAGGCCAACCACGTCTGGCTGATCCTGGTCGTGGTCGTGCTCTTCTCCGGCTTCCCGCGGGCGTTCGCCGCCATCTCCGTCGCGCTCTTCGTGCCGCTCGTCCTGCTCCTCGTCGGCATCGTCTTCCGCGGCGCCGCGTTCACGTTCAGGGCGTACGACCGGCCCGACGATCGCGTCCGCGCGTGGTGGGGGCTGCTCTTCTCCGCCGCCTCGGTCCTCGCGCCGCTGGTCCTCGGCGCGATCGTTGGCGCGCTCGCCTCGGGACGGCTGGACGCCTCCGCGCGCGGCGGCGCGCCCCTCGCATGGCTCACCCCGTTTCCGGTCGTGGTCGCGCTCTTCGCCGCGGCCGTCTTCGCGTGGCTCGCGGCGACCTACCTCGCCGTCGAGGCGGTGGGGGAGCTGCGCGACGACTTCCGGCGGCGCGCGGCCTGGGCGGGGCT
>JBAVTL010000572.1:0-6459 GCA_049696175.1 Anaeromyxobacteraceae bacterium | reverse complement strand
CCTCTCCTGGTGCACGCTGCGCGCGCCGATCGCCGGACGGACCGGGCGCCTCCTCGTCCACCCCGGGAACCTCGTCTCGGCCGGCGGCACAGAGCCGCTCGTCACCCTGGAGCAGACGCGGCCGGTCTTCGCGTCCTTCTCGATCCCCGAGCGCCACCTCTCGCTGCTGCGCAGGCGCGGCAAGGCCCAGGCGGTGCAGGTCCGGACGAGCGGAGGCGATGAGACGACCGGCACCGTGGACTTCGTCGACAACGCCGTCGACCCGGCCACCGGCACCATCCTCCTCAAGGCGAGGATCGCCAACGACGACGAGGCGCTCTGGCCGGGCCAGATCGTCGAGGTCAAGGTTGCCCTCGCCGAGCGCGCCAAGGCGATCGTGGTCCCCGCCGCGGCGGTGTCGCAGGGGCAGCAGGGAGACTACGTCTTCGTCGTGAAGGGCGACCGGTCGGTCGAGCTCCGGACGGTCGTGGTGGACCAGCTCCTCGGGGACGAGGCGGTGATCGGACGGGGCGTCGCCGTGGGCGAGACGGTCGTGACGGAGGGGCAGCTGAAGCTGGTCCCAGGGGCGAAGGTCGAGCCGGCGGATCGCGCGCCGGAGGCGAAGTGAACCTCTCCGCCCCGTTCATCCGGCGCCCGGTGATGACGACGCTCCTCACCGCGAGCTTCGTCGCGTTCGGCCTCGCGGCGTACCTGGCGCTCCCGGTCGCCGACCTGCCGACCGTGGACTTCCCGACGATCCAGGTGACCGCGTCGCTCCCCGGCGCGAACCCCGAGACGATCGCCGCGACGATCGCGACGCCCCTGGAGCGACGCTTCTCGACCATCGCCGGCTTGACGGCGATGAACTCCAACAGCGTCCAGGGGAGCACCTCGATCAGCCTCGAGTTCTCGCTGGAGCGGGACATCGACGCGGCGGCGCAGGACGTCCAGACCGCCATCGCCGCCTCGGCGCGCAACCTCCCGGCCAACCTCCCGGCGCCCCCGACGCTCACCAAGGTCAACCCGGCCGACGCGCCGATCATCTTCTTCGCCCTCACCTCACCCACCCTCCCGATGGCGCAGCTCAACCGGATGGGGCAGGACCTGATCGCCCAGCGGATCTCGACGGTCTCCGGGGTCGCGCAGGTGCTCGTCTACGGCGCGCAGAAGTACGCGGTCCGGATCCAGCTCGATCCGCGCGCGCTCACCGCGAGGGGCATCGGCCTCGACGAGGTCGCGGCGGCCATCCGGGCGGCCAACGCGAACCTGCCGAGCGGCGCGGTCTCCGGCGCCAGCCGCACCTGGACGGTGGAGGCGACCGGTGGCCTCACGGGCGCCGCGGAGTTCCGCCGGCTGCCGGTCCGCGTGCGGGACGGGGTGACCGTCCGGCTGGAGGACGTGGCCCGCGTCCTCGACGGCGTCGAGAACGACCAGACGGCCGCCTGGTACTTCCGCGGGAGCCAGGAGCAGCGCTCCATCATCCTGGCCGTCCTGCGCCAGCCCGGGACCAACACCGTCGAGGTGTCCCGGGGGGTGAAGGCGCTCCTCCCGCTCATCCAGCGCCAGCTGCCGGCGGCGGCGACGCTGAAGCTCCTCTACGACCGCTCCACGTCGATCCGCGACGCCGTGGACGACGTCCAGTTCACGCTCCTGCTGACGCTGGCGCTCGTGGTCCTCGTCATCTTCCTCTTCCTGAGGAACGCGAGGGCGACGGTCATCCCGAGCCTCGCGCTGCCGGTCTCGATCGTCGGCACCTTCGCGCTGATGTGGTCCCTCGGCTACTCCCTCGACAACCTCTCGCTGATGGCGCTCACGCTCGCCGTCGGCTTCGTGGTCGACGACGCCATCGTGATGCTCGAGAACGTCGTGCGCCACATGGAGCGGGGCGAGGGGCGGCTCGAGGCCACCTTCTCCGGCTCGCAGGAGGTGGCCTTCACCATCGTCTCGATGACGATCTCGCTCGCGGCCGTCTTCCTGCCGGTCCTCTTCATGGGCGGGATCGTCGGGCGGCTCTTCCGCGAGTTCGCGGTGACGATCGGCGCAGCCATCCTCGTCTCGGGCTTCGTGTCGCTCACGCTGACTCCCCTCCTCTGCTCCCGCTTCCTCCGCCCGCACCCGGCGGGCGAGCGGCACGGGCGGCTCTACCGGGTCATCGAGCGCGGCTTCGACGAGGCGCTGCGGGTCTACGACCTCGGCCTCACCTGGTCGCTCGCACACCCGAAGCGCGTCATGGCGCTCTCGGCCGCGGTCTTCGTCGGGATGATCCCGCTCTGGATCGTGATCCCGAAGGGCTTCCTCCCGAGCGAGGACGTCGGCCGGATCCAGCTCCGCGCCGAGCCCGCGGAGGGGACCAGCTTCGACGCGGTGGCCCGCTCGCTGCGCGCCGCCGCCGCCATCGTCGCCGCGAACCCGGCCGTCGAGGAGCTGAACGCCAACGTCGGCGGCCGCGGCGGCCTCACCGGCAGCAGCTTCATCACCCTGAAGCCCCGCGCGGGGCGCCCGCACGTCGACGAGGTCATCCAGCAGCTGCGCCGCGAGCTCGCGAACGTGCCCGGGCTCAGGATCTTCCTCTCCAACCCGCCGCCGTTCCGGATCGGCGCGCAGCAGTCGAGCGCGCAGTACCAGTTCACGCTCCAGGACAGCGACACCGACGTCCTCTACCAGGGCGCCACGCAGCTGGAGAAGCGGCTCCGCGCCGTGAAGGAGCTGACCGACGTCACGAGCGATCTGCGCCTCTCGACGCCGCGCATCCGGGTCGAGATCGATCGCGAGCGGGCCGCGGCGCTCCAGGTCAGCCCCACCGCGGTCGAGGAGGCGCTCTACACCGCCTTCGGCACGCGCCAGGTCTCGCAGATCAACGCGCCCGAGGACCAGTACCAGGTGATCCTGGAGCTGGCCCCCGAGTTCCGCGCCGACCCCGCAGCGCTCTCCTGGATCAGCGTCCGCTCGGCGGCCGGCGCGCTGGTCCCGATCGAGGCCGTTGCGAGGCTGGTCCGGACCGTCGCGCCGCAGCAGGTCAACCACTCCGGGCAGCTGCCGGCCGTCACGCTCTCCTTCAACCTCCGCCCCGGCGCCTCGCTCGGCCAGGCCACGAGCGCGGTCGAGAAGGCCGCCGGCGAGCTCCTCCCCGCCACGGTGACCACCGCGTTCCAGGGGACCGCCCAGGCCTTCCAGGCCTCGCTCTCCGGCATGGGGATCCTCCTCGTCATGTCGATCGTCGTGATCTACGTCGTCCTCGGGATCCTGTACGAGAGCTTCATCCACCCGATCACGATCCTCACGGCCCTCCCGTTCGCCGGGCTCGGCGCGGTCATCACGCTCCTCGCGTTCCGCGTCGAGCTGTCGATCTACGCGATCGTCGGCGTGATCATGCTGGTCGGCCTCGTGAAGAAGAACGGCATCATGATGGTCGACTTCGCGATCGAGGCGCAGAAGGGCGGCAAGGGGCCGCGCGAGGCGATCCACGAGGCCTGCCTCGTCCGCTTCCGCCCGATCATGATGACGACCATGGCCGCGCTGATGGGGACGCTCCCCATCGCGCTCGGGCTGGGCGCGGGGGCCGAGTCGCGCCAGCCGCTGGGGCTCGCGGTGGTCGGCGGCCTGGTCTTCTCGCAGTTCCTGACGCTCTTCGTGACGCCGGTCTTCTACGAGGTCGCCGAGGAGCTTCGCCACCGGAGGGTGCGCACGTGAGCGACGCCAGCCCTTGCCTCGCCTGCGACATCGTCGCAGGCCGCCACGCACCGCCCGGAGGGATCCTCTGGCGCGACGGCGGCTTCGCGCTCCACGCGCTGGCCGACCCGACGCCCCTCCCCGGCTGGCTCGTCCTGACGAGCGAGCGCCACGCCCGCGCCTGGTACGATCTCGATCCCGGCGAGCTGGCCGGGCTCGGGACGGCCGCCGCGCGGGTCATGGCCGCGCAGCGCTCCGTGCTCCACGCCGAGCACGTCTACGCCTTCGCCATCGGCGACGTGCTCCACCACTTTCATCTCCACCTCGTCCCCCGCTTCGCGTCCACCCCGGAGCGGCTGCGCGGGCGCCACTGCTTCGAGGGGCTGCCGGGGGACATGCTCCCGGCCGAGGCCGTCGAGCGCGCGGCGCGCGCCGTCGCGGAGAGCCTCACGCGACGCTAGGGCGCGAGCCCCTCCCGGAAGCTCGGGTAGCGCAAGGTCACGCCGAGCACCTCCCGGCTCCACTCGGAGCGAATCCGCCGATTGGGCCCGGGCGGCGCCCCGTCGCCGCGCGGCGGCGGAATCCCGAGCCTCCCGGCGATCCACTCGACCACGTCGCGCCTCCGCGCGGGGGCGGCGTCGCTCCCGTGGTAGACGCGCCCCGCCTCGCCGCGCTCGAGCCCCGCGAGGACGAAGGAGACCGCGTCGTCCAGGTGGCAGAAGTTCATCCAGG
The DNA here is from genome assembly GCA_049696175.1 of Anaeromyxobacteraceae bacterium. GTDB lineage: Bacteria > Myxococcota > Myxococcia > Myxococcales > Anaeromyxobacteraceae > DATIVK01. Next base: position 2,079 of record JBAVTL010000572.1, on the reverse strand, counting down.
CGTCGTCGCCGGGACCGAGCGAGAGCCGGCCCGTTCGCACGCGCTCCAGGATCCCGGTGCGCCCGGGGCCGTAGAGCCCCGAGAGCCGGACGACGCACGCACGGACGCCGCCGGACGCCGCGTCCAGGACCGCCCGCTCGGCCTCGACGAGCACCTCGCCCACGGCTCCCGACGGCGACGGCGCGGTCCGCTCGTCGACGTCTCCGCCATCGCGCTGGCCGAAGACCCCGGTGGACCCGGTGTAGACGAAGCCCCGGACGGCGTTCCGCGCCGCGGCCTCTAGCAGCGCGCGGTTCGCCTCGACGTAGGCGGCGCGGTACGCCTCCGGCGTGTCCACCGAGGACGACTGGCAGGCGACGACGGCGTCGACGTCGCGCGGGATCGATCTCGCCGCGCCCGGCGTCGCGAGATCCAGCGCGAGCGCCGTCGCGCCCGCCTCGACGAGCGGACGGAGCGAGGCGGGATCACGGCGCACCGCGACGACCCCATGCCCCTCGGCGAGCAACCTCCGGGCGAGGGCGCTCCCTAGCCACCCAGCCCCTGCGACAAGGACCCTCACTGGCGATCTCCTCACGTGACGCCCGCAGGCGACCCAGGGCCGGCGTCACCGGGCCACGGTACAGCCACTCCCTTTCACCGGCGGCGTCTCTGGCCTACCCTTTTGCAGGCGGTGAACCGAAGGGCAGCACGAGGGCGCAGTGTCGACTTTCCTCCTCTCCTGGCTCTCGAAGCAATACGGGGCGCTCGACGCCTCGGTCTTCCTGCGCGAGCAGCCCGGGGACTGGCTGGTGCTCGAGAGCGAGGCCGGCACCCCGACCCGCGCCGCCGAGCCGGTGGCCATGCGGATCGCGCTTCGCCGGGACCGCACGCTCTTCACCCTGGGGCGCGACCCCGCGAGCGACTTCGTCGTGAGCGATCCCGGCGTCGCGCTCGCGCACGCGATCCTGGCGCCAGGCGACGCCGGGGGATGGGTCATACGGCGTGCCTCCCCGGAGTCACCGGCGCTGCTCGACGGGCTCGAGCTCGGGGACTTCCCGCTGGCGCTCGGCAGCGGCGCGCGGATCGACCTGGGCGGCGCACGGTTCACCTACTTCACCGGGGCGGACCTGCACGCGAGGCTGAGAGGCTCGTAGCGCCCGGTCAGCTCCGCAGCGCCTCCGTCACGATCTCCCTGGCCTCCGCGAGGATGCGGGCGAGGTGCTCCTCCCCCCGGAAGCTCTCGGCGTAGATCTTGTAGATGTCCTCGGTGCCGGACGGGCGCGCCGCGAACCAGCCGTCGTCCGCCACCACCTTGAGCCCGCCGATCTCGGCGCCGTTGCCCGGCGCTCGGGTGAAGCTCGCCCGGATCGGCTCGCCCGCCAGCGTCGTGGCCGTCACCGCCTCCGGAGAGAGCCTCTTCAGGACGGCCTTCTCGGCGGGCGTGGCCGGCGCATCGATCCGAGCGTAGGCCGGCGCGCCGAGCTCGGCGGAGAGGCCGGCGTAGAGCTCGCCGGGGTCCCGCCCCGTGACGGCCAGCATCTCGGCCGCGAGGAGGTCCATCACGATCCCGTCCTTGTCGGTCGTCCAGGGGCTCCCGTCCCGGCGCAGGAAGCTGGCGCCGGCGCTCTCCTCACCGCCGAAGCCGAGGCTCCCGTCGAGCAACCCCGGCACGAACCACTTGAAGCCGACCGGCACCTCCACGAGCGGCCGCCCTAGGCGGCGCGCCACGCGATCGATGATCGCGGACGAGACGAGCGTCTTGCCGACACCGGCCCGGGCGGGCCACGAGGCGCGATGGCGGAAGAGGTAGTCGATCGCGACCGCGAGGAAGTGGTTCGGCGCGAGCAGCCCCTCGCGCGGGACGACGATCCCATGCCGGTCCGAGTCTGCGTCGTTCCCGAAGGCGAGGTCGAAGCGATCCTTCATCGCGACGAGGTTCGCCATCGCGAAGGGCGACGAGCAGTCCATCCGGATCCTGCCGTCGTGGTCGAGCGGCATGAACCCGAACGTGGGATCCACCACCGGGTTCACCACGGTGACGTCGATGCCCCAGCGCGCCGCGATCGGCCCCCAGTAGTGCGCGCTGGCGCCGCCGAGCGG
>JBAVTL010000571.1:0-31275 GCA_049696175.1 Anaeromyxobacteraceae bacterium | reverse complement strand
CGGCGGCGCCGAGTGGCGCGCCGGCTTCCGCGCAGCGCGCCCGGAGGTGCCAGACTGGTTCGAGCTGGACCGGACCGACCTGACGGACCGGCTCGGCGCGATCCGGGCGCCGACGCTGCTGCTCTGGAGCGACGTGGATCCGATCAGCCCCCTCGCGGTCTCCGAGCTGCTCCTCGCGCGGATCCCCGGCGCGCGCCGCGCGCTGATCCTCGGCGGCACGCACACCTTCGCCGAGGAGCGGCCGGACGAGGTGGCGGAGGTCTTGCGCGGATTCCTCGCCGACCCGCCCGCAAGGTAGCCAGGGATCTCCCTCACCCTGTCCCTCTCCCTCAGTGAGGGAGAGGGGACGTTACCCCGAGTGACAGACCCTCCCCCCCCCTCACCGTGCGAGAGGGCAAGTGGGCTCAACCCGGGGTGTCTATGGTGAGGGGCCCCAACGCGGGCTTTGCCCGCTGAGGGGGGACGCCGCTCCCTACACATTGAACCGGAAGTGCATCACGTCGCCGTCCTGGACGACGTACTCCTTGCCCTCGATCCGGAGCTTCCCCTTCTCGCGGCAGGCGGCCTCGGTCTTCAGCTCCAGCAGGTCCTCGACGCGGATCACCTCCGCCTTGATGAACCCCTTCTCGAAGTCCCCGTGGATGACGCCGGCCGCCTTCGGCGCGGTGTCGCCGCGGTGGACCGTCCAGGCGCGGCACTCGTCGCCACCCGAGGTGAAGTAGGTGATGAGGTGGAGCAGGTCGTAGCCGGCGCGGACGAGCCGGTTGAGGCCGGGCTCCTCGAGCCCCAGGCTCGCGAGGTACTCGGCGCGCTCCTCCTTGGCCAGGGCGACGAGCTCGCTCTCCACCTTGCCGGAGATCTCGACCATCGGCGCCCCCTCGGCGTCGGCCATCGCCTTCACCGCGAGGATGTTCGGATCGGTCGCCTCCTTGCCGAGCTGCGACTCGTCCACGTTGGCGATGTAGAGGACAGGCTTGGCGGTGAGGAAGAAGAGGTCGTGGATCGCCTCCTTGTCCTCGGCGGTCAGCTTCTGCAGGCGGACGGGCGTCCCGGCCTCGAGCCCCGCCTTCACCTTGTCGAGGACGACCAGCTCCACCTTCGCGAGCTCGCCCGGCTTCCCGGCGGCCTTGGTGTTCTTCACCGTCCGCTCGCGCCGCTTGTCGAGGCCGTCGAGGTCCTTGAGCATCAGCTCGGTCTCGACGACGTCGCGGTCGCTCCGCGGATCGACCTTGTTGGAGACGTGGATGACGTCCGGGTCCTCGAAGCAGCGGAGCACGTGGGCGATCGCGTCCACCTCGCGGATGGTGGCGAGGAACTGGTTGCCGAGCCCCTCCCCCTTCGACGCGCCGGCGACGAGGCCGGCGATGTCCACGAACTCGAGCGTCGTCGGGGTCGTCTTCTCCGGGCCGAAGAGGGCGGAGAGGGCCTCGAGCCGCCTGTCGGGCACCGGCACGATCCCGAGGTTCGGCTCGATGGTGCAGAAGGGGTAGTTGGCCGCGGCCGCCTGGGACGCGCCGAGCAGGGCGTTGAAGAGGGTGGACTTCCCGACGTTCGGGAGCCCGACGATGCCGATGGCGAGGGCCATTGCTGCCTTCCGCTTTCTCTAAATGAAAAAGCTCCGGCGGACCTGACTGGCCCGCCGGAGCGAACTTCGTCTCGCCCGAGGTGGGCTAGTTGCGCCCCTTCGGGAGCTGCTCGAGGTACTCCTGCACGAGCTGGCGCTGGGCCTTGTCGTCGAGGTTGGCCTTGACGAGCTTGCCGGCCGCCTCGATCGCGAGATCGGCGACGAACGACTTCAGCTCGACGATGGCCTTGGACTTCTCCTCGACGATCTGGCGACGGGCGGAGGCCACGAGCTCCTCGGCCTCCTTCTTCGCCTTCGCGGTCAGCTCCTGGCGAAGCGCCTCGACCTCCTGCTGGTTCTTCTTGGCGAGGTCGGCCGCCTCACGCTGCGCCTGCGCGAAGGTCGCCTTCTGCTCGATGAGCAGCTTCTCGGCCTCGAGCCGCTCCTTCTTGGCCTGCTCGAGCGCCTCGCGGATGGTCCTCTCGCGCTCGGCGAGCATCTTGACGATCGGGCCCCAGGCGAACTTCGAGAGGACCACCACGAGCACGAGGAACGTGATGGCCGTCCAGAGGGTCAGGCCGGGGTTGATGTCTGTCAGCGCGCCGGCCGCGAGGACCGGGCTGTTGGTCAACATGGAGGCCATGGTGGCTCCGTTCTACGAGAGTGCTGCTGCCCGGAAGGGCGACTTACGCCTTGATGGCGAGGAGGACGCAGACGACGATCGCGAAGAGCGTGACGCCTTCGATGAGGGCGGCCGCGATGATCATCGAGGTGCGGATGTCGCCGGCGGCGGTCGGCTGGCGGGCGGAGCCCTCCATGGCGGCGGCGGCGAGCTTGCCGATGCCGGCGGCGCCACCGATGACGGAGAGGCCAGCGCCGAAGCCGGCGGCGAGGAATGCAAGAGCGTTAGGACCCATGGTGGTGTTTCTCCTTGCTGCGTCTGGCGGTCATTGCCGGGCCGCGGTCCCGGGGCGCGTGCTGCGCTCGACTACCCATGGCCCGGGAACCCTCCCGGCCACGTGTGAAGCTTCGAAGGCTAGTGCGCGGCCTCGTGGCCGTGCGCGTGCTCGGCCCCGTGCTCGCCGTGCCCGTGCTCCTCGTCGTGGCCGTGGTGGACCACCATCGCGCCGATGAAGAGCGAGGAGAGCATGCAGAAGATGTAGGCCTGCACGAAGCCCACGAAGAGCTCGAGCATGAAGATCGCGAGGGCCATCGGCACCGATCCGAAGGCGACCCACGGCGAGCCGAGGGCGAAGATGAGGCCGATGAGCGACAGGATCACGATGTGGCCCGCGATCATGTTCGCGAAGAGTCGGACGGTGAGGGCGAAGGGCTTCGTGAAGAGGCCGAGGATCTCGACCGGCACCATGATGATCCAGAGCGCCCAGTGGACGCCGCCGGTCAGGTGGTTGAGGAAGCCGCCGAGCCCCATCGACTTGATGCCGGCGTACTGCGTGATGAAGAAGGTGAAGAGCGCCATCGTCAGCGTCACGGCCAGGTTGCCGGTGGCGGTGGCGGCGAAGGGCAGCAGGCCGAACAGGTTGACGAAGAGGATGAAGAAGAACGCGGTGACGAGGTACGGGACGAACCGGTCGCCGTCCCTCTCGCCGATGTTCTTGAGCGCGATCTCGTTGCGCACGAAGGCGACGAGCAGCTCGACGAAGTTGTAGAGCCCCTTCGGCACCAGGTTCCGCTTCCCGATGGAGGAGAAGAGGACGACGAGGAGCACGGCGACCGCGAGCCACATCATGACGAGGTGCTTCGACGGCGTCATGTCGAGCTTGCCGTCGGCGAAGACGAGCGGCCCGGCGACGGCGCCGGTGGCCTCGTCCACGGTCGTCCCGAAGGTCTTACGGAGGTCCCACTCGCAGTTCCAGCGGAAGCCGGACTGCCCCTCCTCGTCGGCGCAGACGCCGGGGAGCTCGATCACGTAGCCGTCGGTCACGTGATGCATCAGCGCGCCCGAGAGGCCGCCACCGCCGTGACCACCGCCATGGCCGCCAGCGGCGGCGTGCCCTTCGGCCGCGGCCTCGCCGTGACCCTCGGCTGCGCCGTGCTCGGCAGGTGCCCCGGCCTCGCCGTGCTGCTCGGCGGCCTGCGTCGCCTGGAGCTGCTCGGCCGTGTACCTGCCGCCGTGGAACGACTCGCCGGCAGGCGGGGTGGCGTGCCCTTCGTGCTGGGCGATGGTGAGGCTGAGCGCGATCGAGACGAGCGTGACGGCGTTCATGCGGGGGTTCCCGGGGTGCGGCGCAGCGAGTGGAGGAAGGCCCACTCGATCGCCGAGAGGGCGAAGAAGGGGACGAAGAAGGCGATGACGAATGCGAAGACGTTCCAGCCGGCCTTGCCGACGACGACCGTGGCGACGCCGAGGAGGACTAGCCGGACCAGGAAGGCGCCGGTGAAGACGATCCACGCGGCCTGGAGCGGCTTCGTGGAGCGGCGCGCGAACGCGCCGGTCAGGAGGATCTCGGCGACGCCCAGGGCACCGGAGATCCCCGCGCCCAGCAGCGCGGCGCGCCGGTGCTCGCCGGCGAGCGCGGCGAGCGCCACGAAGGCGAGTGCGAGGAGGGCGGTGAGGAGCTGGTGCTTCACTTCTTGTTCCTGGTCCCGAGTACCGTCCTGAAGAAGCTGATCATCCCGCCGGTCATCCCGAGGAGCGCCCCGGCCATCGTGAGCCAGGGAACCCTCCAACCGACCTTCCGGTCGGCCCAGATCCCGAGCGCCGTGAAGGCACCCACGGCGACGACGAGGTTGGTCGATGCGGCGATGTACGGCCCCGCCTTGCGGTAACCCTCCGCGAGGCCCGAGAGCCCTTTCACGTCTTCCCGGCGCTCTCGGTCGCCTGGATCGTCCACGCTCACTCCTGCTGGAAGTGGGGCGCCCGGCCGATTTCACCGGAGTTTACGGCCGCTTCCACGTGCTGAAAGGGACGCCCGTATAGCAGGTGCGACAGAGGTCGTCAACGGTTTGGACCGGCGCGCGCGGGGGTGCGCGTGCCGCTCGCGCCCATCGGCTAACCACTCGCCGCTACAGGCCTATTTCGCCCTACGGGATGCGCGCCGCGGCGGCGAATGCGTCCTTCGCCACCCGGAGCGTCTGGTCCACGTCGGCGTCCGTGTGGGCGGTCGAGAGGAAGGCGGACTCGAACTGCGACGGCGGGAAGTAGACGCCACCCTCGAGGAGGGCGTGGAAGAAGGCGCCGAAGCGCTTCGCGTTTGCGCCGCGCGCGCTCGCCGCGTCGAAGACCGGCTTCTCGGAGAAGAAGACCGTCAGCATCGAGCCGACCCGGTTCACCTGGACAGGGACACCAGCCGCCTTCGCGGCGTCAGCGAGGCCGGTCGCGAGCGTCGCGCCAAGCGTCTCGAGCCGCTCATAGGCGGCGGGGGTCATCAGCTTGAGCGAGGCGTAGCCCGCGGCCATCGCCATCGGGTTCCCCGAGAGCGTGCCCGCCTGGTAGATCGGCCCCGCCGGCGCGACCCTGTCCATCACGTCCGCGCGGCCGCCGAAGGCGCCCACCGGCAGCCCGGCGCCGATCACCTTGCCGAAGGTCACGAGGTCCGGCCGGATCCCGTAGAGGCCGCACGCGCCGCCGTAGCCGACGCGGAAGCCGGTCATCACCTCGTCGATGATCAGGAGCGCGCCGTGCTTGCGGCAGGTGTCGAGCAACCCCTGGAGGTAGCCGTCCTTCGGGACGAGCACCCCCATGTTGCCGACGATCGGCTCGACGATGACCGCTGCGATCGTCGCGCCGCGATCGGCGAAGAGCTTCTGCACCGCGGCGAGGTCGTTGTACGGCAGGGTCAGCGTGTGCTTCGCGAGGTCGGCAGGGACGCCGGGGCTGTCGGGGAGCCCGAGCGTCTCGACGCCCGAGCCGGCCTTCACGAGCAGCGGATCGCCCGCGCCGTGGTAGCAGCCGTCGAACTTGAGGATGTCGTCGCGCCCGGTGAAGCCGCGCGCCACGCGGATCGCCGCGGTGGTCGCCTCGGTCCCCGAGGAGCAGAAGCGCATCTTCTCGATCCACGGCTTCCGCTCGCGGATGAGCTCCGCGAGCTGGATCTCGCGGGCGCACGGCGCGCCGAAGGACGAGCCGTCCTTCATCGCGTCCTGGATCCCGCGCATCACCTCCGGGTGGCAGTGGCCGACGATGAGCGGCCCCCACGAGAGGACGTAGTCCACGTACTCGTTCCCGTCGACGTCCCACATGCGCGAGCCGCGGCCGCGCGCGATGAAGCGGGGCGTGCCGCCGACGCCCTTGAAGGCGCGCACCGGGCTGTTCACGCCGCCGGGGAAGAGCGTCTGGGCCTTCGCGAAGAGCTTCTCCGACAGGTCGGTCTTCATGGGTGGGGCTCCTGGGTGGCGGGCCGCTGCGGTCCGTAGTCGAACGCCTCGACCCGGTCGCCCGGCTTCGAGATCCTCGACGCGTCGCGCCGGCGCTTCACCGCCTCGATGTTGTTGGTGATGGCTTCGGGGTTCGGGTGGATGGGGAGCGCCTGCGCGTAGAGCTCGAGGGCCCGATCGAAGCGGAGGGTCTGGGCGTAGAGCGCCCCCTGCCCCTCCAGAGCGCGGGCCACCAGCTCCTGCCTCGGCCGGCGCTCGACGAGGGCCCGGTAGGCGCCGAGCGCCTCGTCGGCCTTCCCCTCCATCGCCCAGGCCTGCGCCGTCAGGAGCTGCGCCTCGTCGGCCTCCAGCGACATGGGCCAGCGCTCGCGCAGGGCGCCCGCCTCCATGCGCGCCTGCTGGAAGTTCTTCAGCTCGATCCAGGCGTGGATGACCTTGAGCTGGAAGGCGGGGGCCACCGGCGCGTCACGCGCCGCCACGTCGGCGTACTGGGCGATGGCGGCGAGCGGATCGTTGAACCGCTCGCGGTAGATGTCGCCGATGGCGCCGCGGGCGGCGAAGGCCTCCGGCGTCGCCGGCTGGAGCGAGACGATCCGCCGGTAGTAGGCGATGGCGCCGGCGAAGTCTCCGAGCTCCAGGTAGCTGATCTCGGCAGCGAACTGGAGCGCCTTCGCGCGCAGCTGGGCGCTCCCGCCGGGCAGCGGCCCGTCCCCCATCTCCGCGAGCAGCGCCTGGTAGGCGGCGAGCGCCTCCTTCGGCTTCTTGTCGTGACGAAGGGTGTTGGCGGCCTCGAGCCGGCGCTCGGTGGAGCCGCAGGCCGCGAGCGCCACGAGGAGGAGGAGCGCGAAGCGCCGCACCCCTCCCGGCCGGCGAAGCGTCACGCCTGCGCCTCCGGCGGCGCGCCCCCGCCTTCGTCGCCCTCCTCGCCGCCGCCTTCGGGAGCGTCCTCGGGGCTGGCTTCGGCGACGCGGGCGACCGCGACAACCTGCTCCTCCTTGGACTCCAGGGTGATGAGCCGCACGCCCTGGGTGTTCCGCCCGATGACGCTGATCCCGCTCGCGGGCATCCGGATGAGCATGCCCTGGTTGGTGATGAGCATGACCTCCTCGGCCTCGGTCACCGTCGCCACCGCGACCACCGGCCCGTTCCGCTCGGTGGTCTTGATGGTGATGGTCCCCTTGCCGCCGCGGCTCTGCACCCGGTACTCGGCGAGCTCGGTCCGCTTGCCGTAGCCGTTGGCGGTCACGGTGAGGAGCTCGGGGTGCGGCTCCCCCTCCTTCGGCGGCGTGATGGTCTCGCAGCTCACGACCGCGTCCCCCTCGTCGAGGGTGATCCCCTTCACGCCGTAGGCGGTCCGCCCCATCGCGCGGACGTCCGACTCCTCGAAGCGGATCGCCATTCCCTGGGCGGTCGAGAGGACGGCGTGCGAGCCGCCGTCGGTCAGCCGCGCGGCGATCAGCTCGTCGGACTCCTCGATGCCGAGGGCGATGATGCCGGCGGCCCTGGGGCGCGCGAACTGGTCGAGCCGGGTCTTCTTGATGACGCCCTTGCGCGTCGCCATGAAGACGAACTGGCCCGCCGCCGCCCCGGCCGCCCCGGCCGCCTCGCCACCCTCGGCCTCGGTCTCCTCGCCGCCGGCGGGCTCCGGCAGCTCGCGGACCGGGAGGATCGCGGCGACCTTCTCGCCCTGCGCCAGCGGCAGCAGGTTCACGATCGGCTTCCCGCGCGCGGCCCGGCCGGCCTGCGGGATCTCGTGCACCTTGAGCCAGTAGACCTTCCCCTTGTCGGTGAAGACGAGGAGGTAGGAGTGGGTCGAGGCGACGAAGAGGCTCTCGATGAAGTCCTCGTCGCGCGCCCCGGCGCCCGTCTTGCCGCGCCCGCCGCGGCGCTGCGCGCGGTAGGTCGAGGACGGGTTCCGCTTCACGTAGCCGGCGTGGGAGACGGTGACGACCATCTCCTCCTCGGCGATCAGGTCCTCGGTGACGAGGTCCGCCGCCTCGCCGCGGATCTCGGTGCGCCGCTCGTCGGCGAAGAGCTCGCGCACCTCGCGCAGCTCGCCGACGATGACCTCCATCATCACCTTCTCGGAGCCCAGGATCTCCTTGAGCCGCGCGATGAGCTTCTGCACCTCGGCGAGCTCGTCCAGGATCTTCTGGCGCTCGAGGCCGGTGAGGCGCTGCAGCTGCATCTCCAGGATGGCCTTCGCCTGGATCTCGGAGAGGCCGAAGCGCGCGATCATCTCGTCGCGCGCGACGTCCCGGTCGGCCGCCCGCTTGATGAGCTCGATGATCTCGTCGATGTGATCGAGCGCGATCTGGAAGCCGAGCAGGATGTGCTCGCGGGCCCTCGCCTGCTTCAGCTCGAACCGGGTGCGGCGCGTGACCACGTCGCGCCTGTGCGCGAGGAAGCGGTCCAGCATGTCGCGCAGCCCGAGGATCCGTGGCTGCCCGGCGTCGATCGAGAGCAGGATCACGCCGAAGCCGGTCTGCATCGACGTGTGCGTGTAGAGGTTGTTGAGCACCACCTGGGCGACCGCATCGCGCTTCAGCTCGATGACGATCCGCATCCCCTCGCGGGAGCTCTCGTCGCGCAGGTCGCTGATCCCCTCGAGCCGCTTCTCGCGGACGAGGTCGGCGATGTGCTCCACCAGCTTCGCCTTGTTGACCTGGTACGGGATCTCGGTGACGACGATCGACTCGCGCTCGGTCTTGGGGTGGACCTCGATCGACGCGCGCGCGCGGACCTGGATGTTCCCGCGCCCCGTCTCGTAGGCCTGCCGGATCCCGTCCCGCCCGAGGATGATCCCGGCGGTCGGGAAGTCCGGCCCCTGCACGAAGCGCATCAGCTCGGGGAGCGTCGCCTTCGGGTGGTCGATGATGTGGATGACGGCGTCGATCACCTCGCCCATGTTGTGGGGCGGGATGTTGGTCGCCATGCCGACGGCGATGCCGGCGGAGCCGTTGACGAGCAGGTTCGGGAAGCGCGTCGGGAGGACGAGCGGCTCGACCGTCGTGTCGTCGAAGTTCGGCCCCCACTCCACCGTCTCCTTGTCGATGTCGGCGAGGAGCCAGTCGGCGAGCTTCTCGAGCCGCGACTCGGTGTAGCGGTAGGCCGCGGCGGAGTCGCCGTCGACCGAGCCGAAGTTTCCCTGGCCGTCGATGAGCGGGTAGCGGAGGTTCCACTCTTGCGCGAGCCGCACCAGCGCGTCGTAGACGGAGCTGTCACCGTGCGGGTGGTACTTCTTCAGCACCTCGCCGACGACGCCGGCGCACTTCGAGTAGCGCTTGTTGTGGTGCAGCCCCTCCGTGTGCATCGCGTAGAGCACGCGGCGGTGCACCGGCTTCAGGCCGTCGCGCACGTCCGGCAGCGCGCGCCCGATGATCACCGACATCGAGTAGTCGAGATACGACCTGCGCATCTCCTCTTCGATGCTGACCTGAGGCGCGCGGTGGCCCTCTCCGGGCGGAGGAGGAGGCGACTCTACGGGGTGCGGCGGGCGGGTGTCTTCAGCCATTGCTTGGAGCGTAGTTTGTATCGGATTTGCCTAGAGGTTTCAACGCGTTTGCCCCAAACGAGAAAGCGCCGGCGGGCCAGGTGGCCTCGCCGGCGCTCGGGGACGACTCGCGCTAGCCGCTACTGCTCGGCGACGTGGATCCGGGCCGCAGCGCGACGGACGCGCGCCGACTCGATCCCGTGGTTCTGGTCCTGCTCGGTGAGCTTCAGGAGCCGGTCCTGCGCCTCGCCGAACGCGCGCTTCGCGCGCTCCACGTCGATGTCGGCCGCCGCCTCCGCCGTGTCGGCGAGGACGATGACGCGGTTCTCCGAGACCTGGAGGAAGCCGCCGCCGACGGCGAAGTGGTGCTCACGGCCGCCCTCGACGTACGAGAGCCGTCCGGGCTCCAGCGACGTCATGAACGGCTCGTGATCGCGCCGGATGCCGAAGCCGCCGAGCGCGCCGGGGGCGCGCACCTCGTCGCAGGAGACCGAGAGGACGCGCCGCTCGGGAGTGACGATGTCGAGGGAGAGAGCCATCGGTTACCCCGCCGCGAGCTTCTTGGCCTTCTCGATCGCCTCCTCGATGCCGCCCACCATGTAGAACGCCTGCTCCGGGAGGTCGTCGTGCTTCCCTTCGACGATCTCCTTGAAGCCGCGGATCGTGTCGGGGAGCTTGACGTACTTGCCCGGGTTGCCGGTGAACTGCTGGGCCACCGAGAAGGGCTGCGAGAGGAACCGCTGGATCTTGCGAGCGCGGGCGACGGTGAGCTTGTCGTCCTCGGAGAGCTCGTCCATGCCGAGGATGGCGATGATGTCCTGGAGATCCTTGTAGCGCTGCAGGGTCTCCTGCACCTGCCGGGCGACCAGGTAGTGCTCGTCGCCGACGACGAGCGGATCGAGGATCCGGCTGGTCGAGTCGAGCGGATCGACGGCCGGGTAGATGCCGATCTCGGTCAGCTTGCGGCTGAGCACCGTGGTGGCGTCGAGGTGGGCGAACGCGGTCGCAGGCGCCGGGTCGGTGAGGTCGTCGGCGGGGACGTAGATCGCCTGGACCGACGTGATCGCGCCCTTGTTCGTGGAGGTGATCCGCTCCTGCAGCTCGCCCATCTCGGTGGAGAGGGTGGGCTGGTAACCGACGGCGGAGGGGATGCGGCCGAGGAGCGCCGACACCTCGGAGCCCGCCTGCGTGAAGCGGAAGATGTTGTCGATGAAGAGCAGCATGTCGCGGTTCTCTTCGTCGCGGAAGTACTCGGCGATGGTGAGCGCCGAGAGGGCGACGCGAGCGCGGGCGCCGGGCGGCTCGTTCATCTGCCCGTACACCAGCACGCACTGGCTGTTCTCGAGGTCGTCGGGCTTGAGGACGCCCGACTCGATCATCTCGTTGTAGAGGTCGTTCCCCTCGCGGGTGCGCTCGCCGACGCCGCCGAAGACCGAGAAGCCGCCGCGGGCCTTGGCCACGTTGTTGACGAGCTCCATGAGGAGCACGGTCTTGCCGACGCCGGCGCCGCCGAAGAGGCCGATCTTGCCGCCGCGGAGGTACGGGGCGAGGAGGTCGATGACCTTGATGCCGGTCTCGAAGGCCTCGATCTTGACGTTCAGGTCCACGAGCGGAGGAGGCGCCCGGTGGATCGGGAGCTTCTTGACCGAGTTGACCGGCCCCTTCTCGTCCACCGGCTCGCCGACGACGTTGAGGATGCGGCCGAGCACCGCCTTGCCGACGGGCATGGAGATGTTGGCGCCGGTGTTCTTCACGGCCATGCCGCGGACGAGCCCCTCGGTGGAGTCCATCGCGATGCAGCGCGCGGTGTTCTCGCCGAGGTGCTGGGAGACCTCGACGGTGAGGTTGTCCTGGCGGTCGTCGATGCCGGGGTTGGTGATCGTGAGCGCGGTGTAGATGTCGGGCAGCGCGCCGGCCGGGAACTCGACGTCCACGACCGGTCCGATGACCTGGGTGATCTTTCCGTTCTGAACGTTCGTAGCGGTGGTCATGTCGTCCTCTTTCCAGATCCTGAAGCTACAGCGCCTCGGCGCCGCTCACGATCTCGGACAGCTCCTTGGTGACGTAGGCCTGGCGAGCGCGGTTGTACTGAAGGGTCAGCGCGGAGATCATCTCCTCCGCGTTCTTGGTCGCCGACTCCATCGCGCTCATGCGCGCGCCGTGCTCGGACGCGGCAGACTCGAGGAGGGCGCGCCACACCTGCATCGAGACGTGGCGCGGCAGGAGATCGGCGAGGAGGGCGTCGCGCGACGGCTCGTACTTGAAGTCGATCGCGGCGGCGCTCGCCTCGGCGGCGGCGCTGGTGTCGATGGGGAGCAGCTGGAAGAGCACCGGCGTCTGCGCGATGGCGCTCTTGAACTCGTTGAACGCGAGGAAGACGGCGTCGACCTCGCCGGCGAGGTACCGCTCCGTGTACTCGCGCGCGATGGCGTCCGCCTTCGCGTAGTCGAGCCCGGCGTGGATGCCGGTAAAGTCCTTGCGGATCTCGACCCGGCGCGCGCGGAAGAAGTCGCGCCCCTTCTTGCCGATGGTGGTGAGCGTGACCTTCTCGAACCGCTCGCCCTCCTCGGTGAGGAAGCGCTGGACGCGCCGGGAGATGTTCGAGTTGAACCCGCCGGCGAGGCCGCGATCGCTGGTGATGACGACCACCTCGGCCAGCTTCTGCACGCGGGGCGCGAGCAGCGGGTTGCCGAGCGCGCCGTCGGCGGCGGCCCGGGCCGCGACGCGAGAGAGCGTCCGGTCGAGCAGCTGGGCGTACGGGCGCGTCTTCAGGATCGCGTCCTGGGCACGGCGCAGCTTCGCCGCGGCCACCATCTTCATGGCCTTGGTGATCTGCCGGGTGCTCTTGACCGAACCGATCCGGTTTCGGATGTCGCGAAGGGAAGGCACGGGATCCTCTTCCTCAGGCCCGGCTAGGCCTTCGCCTGGAAGATGCCGCCGAATTCCTTGAGCGCGGCGTCGAGCTGCTTCTTGATGCCGTCGTCGAGCGCCTTCTTCTCGGCGATCGCCTTGCCGACCTCGGCGTGACGGCCGTCCATGAACGCGACGAGCTCCGCCATGTACCGGGTGATGTCCTCGACGGGGACCGACCGGATCCAGCCCTGGCCGCCCTCGTCCTTCATCGTCGCGGCGTAGATCTGGATGACCTGGTTCTGGACCGTCAGCGGGGAGTACTGCCCCTGCTTGAGCACCTCGACGAGCCGCTCGCCGCGGGCCAGCGTCTCCTGCGTCGCCTTGTCGAGGTCGGAGCCGAACTGGGCGAAGGCGGCGAGCTCGCGGTACTGCGCGAGCTCGAGCTTCAGCGAGCCGGCGACCTGCTTCATCGCCTTGATCTGCGCCGAGCCGCCGACGCGGGAGACCGAGATGCCGACGTTGATGGCCGGCCGGACGCCCTGGAAGAAGAGGTTCGACTCGAGGAAGATCTGGCCGTCGGTGATCGAGATGACGTTGGTCGGGATGTAGGCGGAGACGTCGCCGGCCTGCGTCTCGATGATGGGGAGCGCGGTCAGCGACCCGCCGCCCATCTTGTCGGAGAGCTTCGCGGCGCGCTCCAGCAGGCGGGAGTGGAGGTAGAAGACGTCGCCCGGGTACGCCTCGCGCCCAGGCGGGCGGCGGAGGAGCAGCGAGAGCTGGCGGTAGGCGACGGCCTGTTTGGAGAGGTCGTCGTAGATGATGAGCGCGTGCCGGCCGGAGTCGCGGAAGTACTCGGCCATCGTGACGCCGGTGTACGGCGCGAGGTACTGCATCGGGGCCGGGTCGGACGCGCTGGCGGAGACGACGGTCGTGTACTCCATCGCGCCGTGCTTCTTCAGCGTGTCGACGACGCGGGCGACCGTCGACTGCTTCTGGCCGATGGCGACGTAGAAGCAGTGGAGCCCCTGCCCCTTGTTGTTGATGATCGTGTCGATCGCGACGGCGGTCTTGCCCGTCTGGCGATCGCCGAGGATGAGCTCGCGCTGGCCGCGCCCGATCGGGACGAGGGCGTCGATCGCCTTCAGGCCGGTCTGCATCGGCTCGTGCACCGACTTGCGCTGGATGATGCCGGGGGCCTTGATCTCGATCTTGCGCGTCTGCTTCGCGTTGATCGGACCGCGCCCGTCGATCGGGTTGCCGAGGCCGTCCACGACGCGGCCGAGGAGCTCCTCGCCCACCGGGACCTCGGCGATCTTGCCGGTCCGCTTGACCACGTCGCCCTCGCGGATGGTCTCGAACGGGCCCATGATGGCGGCGCCGACGTTGTCCTCCTCGAGGTTCAGCACGAGGCCGCGGATGCCGCCCGGGAACTCGAGCAGCTCGCCCGCCGCGGCGCCGGCGAGGCCGTAGATGCGGGCCACGCCGTCAGCCTGGGAGAGGACGGTGCCGGTCTCGGCGACGTCGACCTTCTTACCGTAGTCCTTGATCTGCTCGCGGATGATGCGGCTGATCTCGTCGGCGCGGATTTCCATCTCTTCGATCTCCGAGTGCGTTGCGGGAGAGAAAGCGGCTACTGCTTCAGCGAGGTCTTGAGGTGCTCGAGCTGGGTGCGCAGCGAGCCGTCGTAAACGATGCTGCCGATCTGCGCGACCACGCCCCCGACGATGGCGGGCTGGACGTCGTGCTCGACGAGCACGGTCGCCTGCGTCGCGGCGCCCAGGCGATCGGCGATCGCCTTGAGGGCGGCGGCGTCGATGGCCGTCGCGGTCGTGACGCGCGCCCGGATGCGCCCGAGCTTCGCGTCCGCCAGCTCGCCGAAGTGGACGGCGACGGCGGCGACGTGATCGAGCCGGTTCCGGTCGCCGAGCAGGAAGAGGAGGTTCGCGGGCTCGGCCTCGAGCTTGAGGGCCTCGGCGAGCTTCGCCGCGACTCCCCGCCGCTGCTCCTTCGTGTAGACGGGATTCTGGAGCACGTCGCGCAGCTCGGGCGAGCCCTCGACGGCGGCCTTCAACGCGCGAAGGCTGTCGCTCCAGGGCTCGACGCGATTCTGATCGACGGCCAGGCCGAAGAGGGCCTTGGCGTAACGGCGTCCGATGGAACCGGAGATCATAAGGGACGCGCCTCGTAGCACGCGGTAGCTGGTAGGTCAAGCGGAGATTCCCGCGGGAATCCCGGACCTTGACCTGATTGCCGCAGGGGTGGACTGCGCTAGAGCTTGATAGGCGTCACGTTGGCGCCCGAGCCGCGCTCGACGCCTTCCATCTTGGTCTGGCCGTCGAAGGTGACGCCCTTCTCGATCATGAGCGCCGGCGCCTCGATGTTGCCCTTCACGCGAGCCGGGGCGTGCAGCTCGACCGCCGCGCGCGCCTTCACGTTTCCGATGATCTGGCCGTGGACGACGATCGTCCCGCACTCGATCTCGGCGGTGACCACGGCGCCTTCGCCGATGACCAGGACGTCCTTGGTGACGATCGTCCCCGTGAACTTGCCGTCGATGCGGACGGTCCCGTCGAAGGTGAGCTTCCCCTCGAACTCGGAACCCCGGCCGAGGAGCGCGTTCAGGTCGCTGGTCGCCGCCGGCGCGGAGGGGGCGGCGTATTCATCTCGCTTGAGCATGGCCATCTTGGGATCCTGTCCTTTCGGCGAGACGGGGGCGCCTCGACGCGATCGGGCGTTTAGCATTCACGAGGGGCCGCGTCCACCCGCTGACCTCTCCGGCCACGCGGTGATGACGCGCCGCGTCAGGCCCCGATTCGACCAAGGATGCCGTCCAGCTCGTCCAGCGACGTGTACTGGATCTCCAGCTTGCCGGCCTGCTGCGACTTCTGGACGATCCGGCACTTCGCTCCGAGGCGGCGCTGGAGCCGCTGGGTGAGATCCTTGACGGCCGGGCTGTCGGCGACTGCCGCGCCCGCAGCCTTCTTCTGGCCGCCGGCCGCCTGCTCGCGGACCAGGGCCTCCGTGGCCCGAACGGAGAGCTTGTCGTGGATCGCGCGGAGCGCGGCGCGCTTGATCGCCTCCGCGTTGTCGAGCCCCAGCAGGGCGCGCGCGTGGCCCATGTCCAGCCGACCGTCGCGGACGGCGTCTCGGACCTCCTCGGGGAGCCTGAGGAGCCGCAGCGCGTTGGCGACGGTCGAGCGCTCCTTGCCGACGCGCTTCGAGATCTCCTCCTGCGTGAGGCCGTGGTCCTTCAGCAGGACCTCGTAGGCCTCCGACTCTTCGATCGCGTTCAGGTCGGCGCGCTGGATGTTCTCGATGAGCGCGATCTCGAACGCCTCCTGGTCGCTCGCCTCGCGGACAATGGCGGGGATCTCCTTGAGCCCGGCGCGCTGGGCGGCGCGCCACCGGCGCTCGCCGGCGACGATCCGGTACTTCGCGCCGTCGTGGCGGACGAGGATGGGCTCGATGACCCCCTTCTCCCGGATCGAGGCCGCGAGCTCCTCGAGCCGCGCCTCCTCGAACCGCTTTCGCGGCTGCTCGGCGCAGCGCTCGATCGCCTCGATGGGGAGCGAGAGGAGCGTGCGCCCCGGAACGGCGGGAGCGGTGGCGCTCCGGATCGGCTCCGGTGCGCTGGAGAGGAGTGCTGCCATCCCCCGCCCGAGGGCGGGCCTGCGCTTCTCGGCAACGGTCACGGCATCCCTCCTGCCATCGCGGCGCGGTTCGTCACCTCACGGGCAAGCTCCAGGTAGCTCTGACAGCCCTTGGAGGAGACGTCGTAGAGCAGGATCGGCTTTCCGTGCGACGGGGCCTCGGAGAGCCGGACGTTCCGCGGGATGACGGTCTGGAAGACCTGCTGCGGGAAGGTCCGGCGGATCTCGTCGGCGATCTGATTGGCGAGGTTGTTGGTCTGGTACATCGTCAGGAGGATCCCATCGACCTTCAGGGTGGGGTTGGCCGCAACCTTCACGAGATCGATGGTCTTCAGGATGTCCGCGAGCCCCTCGAGCGCGTAGTACTCGGTCTGGAGCGGGATGACGACGCCCTGAGCCGCCGCGAGGCCGTTGATCGTGAGGAGCCCCAGCGAAGGGGGGCAGTCGATCAGGATGTACTCGTACTCGTGCGCCAGGCTGACGAGGGCGTCGCGAAGGTGGAACTCGCGCCCCTCCGTCTCGGCCAGCTCGATCTCGGCGCCGACGAGGTGCTTCGACGCCGGGATGAGGTCCAGGAACTTGAGCTCGGTCTTCCGGACGGCTTCGGAGAGCGGGATCCCGTCGAGGAGGACCTCGTAGATGGTCTTGTCCGAGTCGTCGCGCCGAATCCCGAGTGCTGAGCCGGCGTTCCCCTGCGGGTCGAGGTCGATGAGGAGGGTCCGGCGCTCGCTCGCGGCAAGCGAGGCAGCGAGGTTGACTGCAGTCGTCGTCTTGCCGACGCCGCCCTTCTGGTTCGCGATGCAGACGATGCGGCTCATCGCTTCAGGCTCCATCGTCCGGGGCAGTTCCCCATGGTCGGCGCTCATCAAGCTTCACCCCGCTGGCAGTGCGGCCAGCGGGAAGACATCCGCGGGCCGTTCGACGGGCGCCACTCTGCCTCACCCCTCTGACACGTTCCACGTGGAACGTTCGATTTCCGCGCCGTCCCCTCTCCCTCATCGAGGGAGAGGGTCAGGGTGAGGGAGCAGCATCGACAGGACGAAGCGACGAGCCCTACGGCACACGTTCGAACCGGGCGATCGCTCGCTCCGACTTCGACACCGGGAGCACGAAGCGCCGGATTCCAGCGAGGCGCAGCCCCAGGGGTTCGCCAGCGGCTCGGAGAGCGGCCTCGTCGGCCTCGCGCCCCAGCATCGCCAGAAGGCGCCCGCCAGGCGCCAGGTAGTTCATTCCGAGCGGCAGCCAGCGGTCGGGATCCGCGAGGGCGCGAGAGACGACGACGTCAGCCCTTGGGAGCCGCTCCGCGTCCGGGTCACCGTCAGCGCGGACCGCGAACGCCCGGACGTTCAGGTCGAGCTCCGCCACCACCGCCTTCACGAAGGCCATCTTCTTCGCGACGCCGTCGCAGCAGGTGACCTGCAGCTCTCGCAGCGCGCAGGCGAGCGGCACCCCTGGAATGCCAGCGCCGCTGCCGATGTCGAGGAGCGTCCTGGCTCCCTCGACGTCGGGAAGCAGCGAGAGGCTATCGACGAGGTGCTTCTCGGCAACCTCGAGGGGCGCGGTGATGGCCGTGAGGTTGACCTTGCGGTTCCAGGCGAGGAGCCGGTCCGAGAACCGACCAAGCAGCGCAAGGGTCTCGGGAGAAGCCGCGATCCCGAGCCCGTCCAGCCCCTGCCTAAGCGCCTTGCCGAAGATTTCGTCCATGTTCCACGTGGAACGGCGGCTCAGGATTCGTTGCCGCCGCGCCGGCCGATCGCCGCCTCGACCTCGGCCGAGTGCGCGCGCAGATGAGCCACGACATCCGCATCCTCGAGCCCAAGGTCCCTCAGGACGCCATCATAGACGGACCGGAACGCGGCTCCGTGATCCTCGCCGCGCAGCTCGAAGGAGCGCCGCAGGACCGCCGCGGCGAAGAGCTTCTCCTCCCTGGTCTTCTTACGCCCCAAGGCTAGCCTCGGCGCGCCCCGCCCAGCGACGCGGGCACGATGAGGAGCTGCCGGAAGATCCCCTCCCCCTCGCTGCGCGTGGTCACCGCATCCTGCCCAACGAGCGCGACGTGGATCTGCCGCCGCTCGCGCGCGCTGATGGGCGCCACAGCAAGCACCTTCCCCATCTTCACCGCCGACGCCGCGAGCCTCGCGGCCATCGCGGCGACCGCGGGGTCCCCCTCCTCACGGAAGCCGCCGACGTCGAGGTTCACCCACTTGCGCCCCTCGACGTCGGGGTTCACCACGCGGTTGACGAGGTACTGAACCGCCTCGAGGAGCGCTGAGCCGATCTCCCCTTCCGCACCCGGCCCTGGCCGGAGGGAGACGCCGATGGCCTCAGGCGTCTCCCTGACCTCCACGCCGACCGTGAGCTCCAGCTTCTGGAAGAGCGTCTCGCAGAAACTCTTCGCCCTCGCGACCTTCTCGGGCGCGTGGGCGGGCGGCGGCGTGGTTGGGCGGTTCGTCTCTTCCATTGGCGCTCCCCGTCAGCCCTTCGCGGGCACGGTCTTCACCTTGATGGCCCGCTGCTGGACGATGGTGAGCACGTTGTTCACGACGATGTAGAGCGTCAGGCCGCCCGGCACCCAGATCATGATGAAGGTGAAGAAGGCCGGGAAGAAGTAGAGCATCATCTTCGCCTGGGCGCTGTCCGCCGGCTGCGGCGAGAGCTTCTGCATGAGGAAGCTCGAGACCCCCAGGAACGCCGGGAGGATGAAGTACGGGTCGTGCGCGGTGAGGTCCTTCATCCAGAGGAACTGCTCCCGGTAGAGCTCGACCGAGGTCTGCAGCGCGGCGTACAGCGCGAACCAGATCGGCATCTGCATCAGCATCGGGAGGCACCCGCCGAGCGGGTTCACCTTGTTCTTCTGGTAGAGCTGCATCGTCGCGAGGTTCAGCTTCTCGCGGTCGTTCTTGTACTGCGCCTTCAGCTTCTCGATCTCGGGCTGAAGCTCCTTCATCGCGTTCATCGACTGCGTCGACTTGTACGTGAGCGGGAAGAGCACCGCCTTCACGAGGAAGGTCAGCAGGATGATCGCGACGCCCCAGTTGTGCGTGAAGGACTCCAGCCACCGCATGACGTAGAGCAGGCCGCGCGCGAAGACCGCGAAGAGGTTCGTCACCGGGCCATAGTCGATGGCCGTGTCGAGCCCACGCTGATACGCGCGCAGCGCGTCCAGATCCTTGGGGCCCGCGTAGAACGTGAAGCTCCGCTTCACCGGCCCAGCCTCCAGCGGGACCGAGATGGCGACGAGCCCGCTCCTGGGCTTCGCCCCCTTCACGAACTCGCACTCACCGCCGGCGACCGACGGCATCAGCGCCGCGACGAAGTAGTGCATGTCGAGGCCGCCGAACGACGCAGCCCCGGGAACCTTGTGGCCGGCCTTGTCACCGGTGACGTCATAACGATCGGTCTTGTCGCCGCCGCGGCAGACGGGCCGGAACATGTCCATCGACGGCGCGCTCGTCAGGCCGCCCGTCTTCGTCCCCTCAGGAAGCTGCCCTCCGAAGAGGATCGCCGCGCCGCCCTTGCCGGACGCTCCGTCAACCTCCAGCTCGAGCGCGATCTCATGCGACTTGCCCGTGAGCCGGTACGTCTTGCGCACCGACAGGCTCCCGACGCGCCCCTCCAGGACCACGCTGGACGCGTCCCTGGAGACGACCCGCATCGGCGCCAGGGCCCCGGGATCAGAGGCGTAATCGCCGGTCCCGCCGTTCTCCTGCGTCGCTACGACGGCGAGCGCCCTGGAGGTCTCGAGGCCCGAGCGGACGAGGTCGATCGGCACCGTCTTGCCGCCCTTGTCCTCGACGAACTTCTCGCCCTTGAGCGCGAGGGAAGCGAGCACACCGCCATGGCTCGAGACGACGGCCGTGAAGTCCTTGCCATCGAGCGTGATCCGCTCCTCGGGAGCGTCCGGGGCCACGGCGCCGGCGGCCACCGCGACCGCGCCTCCCGAAGCGGCTGCGGTCGTGGTCGAGGGACCCTTGCTGCCCTGCGCAGCCACTGCCTGAGGCCTCGCCACGGGCGGCTGCTTCTTGGGAGCAACGACCAACTGCCAGAAGACGACGACCACGATGGAGACGACGGTCGCGACGAGTAGACGGCGATTATCGGAGCTCACTGATTACCTCTTTAGGGTCACGGCACCGGATCGATGCCGCCGGGATGAAAGGGATGGCAACGCGCAAGCCTACGCGCAGCGAGCCACGAGCCCCGGACGGGCCCATGGCGCTCGATCGCAGTCGCAGCGTAGGAGGAACAGGAAGGGTAGAACCTGCATGCCGCAGGCAGGCCGGGCGAGATGAACCGCTGGTAGCCGCGGATCAGGGCGAGGAGGGCGCGCCGGATCACACCAGCCCTCCGACGGCGCGCACGCGCTCGCCGGCGGCGCGCAGCGCACACACCATCCCCTGCAGGCCGAGGGTCAACGACCCCGCCCGCCCGATCACCACCAGGTCGACCGGTGGCAACTCCGCGGAGACGGCGCGAAAGGCTTCCCGCGCCCAGCGCCGTACCCGGTTGCGCCCGACCGCGTTCGCGACCTTCGATGACACCGTGATCCCGATCCGCGGCTCACCGGCACCTGCGTCGAACGCGAGCACGATCACGTCACCGACGAAGACGCGTGCTCCACGCTGCTGCACCGCCAGGTACTCTCGGCGGCGACGCAGCCGCGCCGCCTTGCCGAACTTCACGCCTACTTCTGCGGCGCTGACTGCGTGAGCCGCTTGCGCCCCTTGGCGCGCCTACGCTTGAGGACGTTCTTTCCCGCCGGAGTGGAGCTCCGCTTGCGGAAGCCGTGAGTACGGTTCTTCTTGATCTTCTTGGGCTGATAAGTCCGCTTCATGGCGCGGAAACTCACCGATCATCGCGACGGTGTCAAGGTTTCGCGTTCGAATCCGGCCACCCCCTCGATTCACCGCCGGACCCGGTTCACGGTACGTAAACTGAGACACCAAAAAGCCGCGTCCTTTCGGCCACCAGTCGGATCACCCCCACGACGCCCTTGATCCCCTCTCCAAAGCTTGGCTAACGTGCGGACCCACGCAGCACGGGGCCTCTCCAACTTCATCGCCGCTCGCACCTCGAGCCCGCAGCGCTCTCCAGATCGGAGCGCTGCGATGGATCTCCATTCGCCTTTTCGCCTTTTCGCCTCACCTCCGAGAACCGCAAATGGAATCCGCAGCGAGCGCACATGCAGCATCCCCGCTCGATCTCTTCTGGTCCCGCGTCGACGACCACCTCCGCTCGCGGCTCAACCCCGACCTCTACGGCCGCTGGTTCGCCGCGCTCCGCCCGATCGCGCTCGAGGGCGATCGGCTCCGCGTCGCCGCGCCGGACAAGTTCCACCGCGACTTCGTCGAGGACAACTACCGCGCCTGGTTCGAGGAGTTCCTGCCCGGGGTCGCCGGCCGCGCGCTCCGGATCACCTTCCTCGTAGACGACGCTCCTCGCCCCTCGGCCTCTTCTCCGGTCCCGACGCCGGCCCCGTCGCGCCCCGCCGATCGGCCGGTCGTGGCGGGCCCAGCCCAGGATCCGCGCGACACCCGCCCCAGCCCCCGGTACCTCTTCGAGACTTTCGTCGTCGGCGAGTCGAACCAGTTCGCCTTCGCCGCCGCCAAGGCGGTCGCCGAGAAGCCAGGCCACGCCTGGAATCCGCTCTTCCTCCACGGCGCCTCGGGGCTCGGAAAGACCCACCTCCTCCACGCGGTCGCCAACTCCATCCTCGGCAACAGCGCCGGAGGACGCGTCGCGATCGTCTCCTCTGAGCGCTACACCAACGAGTTCGTCGGCGCCCTCTCCAAGGGGACCGCGGCCATGGAGGAGTTCCGGCGCAAGTACCGCGAGTGCGCAGCGCTCCTCGTGGACGACGTCCAGTTCCTCGCCGGCAAGGAGAAGACGGCCGAGGAGTTCTTCCACACCTTCAACGACCTCTACGATCGCAACGTCCAGATCGTCCTCTCCAGTGATCGGACGCCCAAGGACCTCAAGGGGCTCGAAGAGCGGCTCTGCTCCCGTTTCAACTGGGGCATGCGCGTCCAGATCGAACCCCCCGAGTTCGAGACCCGCGCGGCCATCCTCAGAAGGAAGGCCGAGGTCGAGGCGCTGGACCTCCCGTCCGAGGTCTGCGAGCTGATCGCCAACCACATCCGCTCGAACGTCCGCGAGCTCGAGGGGGCGCTCATGCGGCTCGCCGCCTTCTCATCCTTGAAGAAGGAGCGGATCTCGGTCGCGCTCGCACGCGACGTGCTGTCGGACGTCATCCCACCACCCGGCTACAGGCCCTCCATAGAGAAGATCCAGGAGGCCGTCGCCGCCCACTTCTCGCTCACCGTCGCGAAGCTGACGAGCGGCTCACGCGAGCAGAAGGTCGCGCAGCCGCGCCAGGTCGCGATGTTCCTCTGCCGGGAGATCGCCACCGAGACGTTCCAGTCGATCGCCGAGAAGTTCAACAAGAAGGACCACACCACGGTCATCTCGGCGGTCGAGCGCGCCCGTGAGCTCATCCAGACCGACCCGGAGTTCAAGGGTGCGGTCGAGAAGCTCCGCAAGGATCTCCAACCCTGAGCGTGAATGTGGATCGGCCGTGGATCGTGGGCCGAACTGCTTGGGGATCCCCTGTGGGGGGAGATTGACACCCCAAAACGGGCCGGGCTACACAGGCTACCAGCACCGTTCTTCGCGCCCTTCTCCAGATCGAAATAACCAGTCGTTCCGGACCGATCAGCCGCTTATCCCCATCCTCCGTCCCCATACGACTACTTCGATCAAACCAAAGAAGAGGATCTCCCCATGGAACTGAAGATCGCCGCATCCGAGCTCGCGCGCGCACTCGGTCGCTCCCAGGGGATCGTCGAGAAGAAGAGCACGATGCCGATCCTCTCCCACGTCCTCGTCGAGGCGAAGGGAGAGAAGACGCTCCACGTCTCGGCCACCGACCTGGACGTCTCGATCTCCTCGGAGCACGAGTGCGAGGTCCAGAAGGAGGGCGCCCTCGCCGTCTCGGCGAAGCACCTCTACGAGATCGTGCGGTCACTGCCCGGCAAGGACGTGACGCTCAAGAAGGCGCACAACAACTTCCTCGAGGTGAAGAGCGGCCCCTCCGAGTTCAAGATCGTCGGGCTCTCAGCCGACGACTTCCCGGTCCTTCCCCGCTTCGAGAAGGTCCCCTTCGTCGCGATCGATCCGTCCGCGCTCCTCGACCAGATCGAGCGGACCTCCTTCGCGATCTCGAGCGATGAGACCCGGTACAACCTCAACGGCGTCTTCTTCGAGCCGAGCCACGGGGTGCTCCGCCTCGTCGCCACCGACGGCCATCGCCTCTCGCTCTCGGAGCGCGCCACCCCTGGTGACTTCGCCCTCAAGCGCGGCGTCATCCTCCCGCGCAAGGGGCTCCACGAGCTGAAGAAGCTCCTCGTAGAGGCCGCCGAGTCGGGCGAGGAGAAGCCCGAGGCTCGCTTCGGCTTCGTCGAGAACGCCGCCATCTTCGGCCGCCCCGGCGTCGTCCTGGCGATGCGGCTGATCGAGGGGCTCTTCCCCGACTACAAGCAGGTCATCCCGAAGCAGGGGACCACCTTCGTGAAGGTCGGCCGTGAGGCGCTGCTCTCGACGCTCCGCCGCGTCTCGCTCCTCTCGTCCGACAAGGCGCACGCGGTGAAGCTGGAGCTGGACGAGAACAAGCTCACCGTCCTCTCGCAGAACCCGGACCTCGGCGAGGCCCGCGAGGAGCTCACCGTCGAGTACGCCGGGGCGCCGCTCAAGATCGGCTTCAACGCCAGGTACCTCATCGACGTCCTCGGCGTGGTGAAGAGCGACGACGCCGTCATCGAGATGGAGAACGACCTCGCGCCCGGCGTCGTGAAGGGCGCCGACGCCGAGAAGGACGGCGGCTTCACGGCGGTCGTGATGCCGATGCGGATCTGATCCGCAGCTTCCGCTTGCTCGTCTCCACGCTACAGATCGCCGACTTCCGCAACCTGGCGGAGGTCGCGCTGCGCCCCTCCCCGCGCACGACCGTCCTCGTCGGAGACAACGGCCAGGGGAAGACGAACCTCCTAGAGGCGATCTTCTTCCTCACGACCTTGAAGCCGCTCCGCGCGGCGCGGCTGTCGGAGCTCGTCCGCTTCGGCGCCGAGCGCGCCGTGGTCTCGGGCGAGATGGAGGGGCCCGGCGGCCTTCGGCGCATCGCCGTGCAGGTCGACGGCACGGGACGCACCGCGTCGCTCGACGGGAAGATCCAGGAGCGGCTGGAGGGATACTTCGAGGGGCTCGCCGCCGTCTGCTTCGCGCCCGACGACCTGCTCCTCGTCAAGGGCAGCCCGGAGGGGAGGCGCCGCTTCCTCGACCGCGCCGCGTTCAACAGGTGGCCCGCCGTCCTGAGCGAGGCGCGCGACTACCTGCGCGCCCTACGCTCGCGCAACGCGGCACTCCGGACCGCCGGGCCCGACGTGGAGGAGAGCTTCCGGGATCCACTGATCCGGGCCGGGGCGAGGCTCCTCCTGCGCCGCCGCGACGTCGTGGCTGAGCTGGCGCCACGCGTCGATCTGGCCTTCCACCAGATCTCCGGTCCCAGCGCGCCGCGCGCCCTCATCACCTACCGCCCCGCGGGCGGGCTGGAGTTGGACGGCACCGAGCGGGAGATCGCCGACCGCTACCGATCCGCGCTGGAGGCGAGGAGCGATCGGGATCGCGAGCGCGGCTTCACGTCGGTCGGGCCGCACATGGACGACCTCTCGCTCTCACTGGAGGGCCGCCCCGCGCGCACCTACGGAAGCCAGGGTCAGCAGCGCGCCATCGTCCTCGCGCTGAAGATCTCCGAGATAGAGAACATCCGGGCGCTCCTTGGGAGGCCGCCGCTGCTCCTGCTGGACGACGTCTCCTCGGAGCTGGATCCGGAGAAGAACCGCTTTCTTCTCGCCTACTTGCGGTCGCTGGACGGCCAGGCCTTCCTCACGACCACGGACGCGCGGCTCCTCGCGCCGGCCGCCGGGAGCGACACCCTGTTCCTGCAGGTCACGGCCGGGACCGTCGGCGGTATGATTCACCAGTGATAACGGTAGGTTGTATGAGGCAGGCCCGCTTGCCGCCCCCAACCCGCTCTGGTATATTCGGCGGTCGTCCAAGTCCCCGGATGACCTAGAGAAAGCACCAAGGAGCGCCCCCTGGAAACCGCCGAGATCAATGGACTCCCCGAGAACGGAGGGGCGGAAGAGTACGGCACCGACACGATCAAGGTGCTCGAAGGGCTGGAGGCGGTCCGCAAGCGCCCGCACATGTACATCGGCGACGTGGGGGAGCGCGGGCTCCACCACCTCGTCTACGAGGTCGTCGACAACTCCGTCGACGAGGCGATGGCCGGCCGTGCGAACGAGATCAACGTCTCGATCCACACCGACAACAGCGTCACGGTGATCGACAACGGCTCCGGCATCCCGATCGGCCCACACCCCACGGTGACGGGGATGGACACGCTCGACGTGGTGATGACGAAGCTCCACGCCGGCGGCAAGTTCGAGTCGAACGCGTACAAGGTCTCCGGCGGCCTCCACGGCGTCGGCGTCACCTGCGTCAACGCGCTCTCGGAGTGGCTCAAGGTCGAGGTCTACCGCGACGGCAAGGTCGCCTCGCAGCGCTACGCGTGCGGCAACCCCACCGGCAAGGTCGCGATCGTCGGCGAGACGCAGCGCCGCGGGACGAAGATCACGTTCAAGCCGGACGCGACGATCTTCGAGGTGACGGAGTACAGCTTCGAGACGCTCTCCGGACGGCTGCGCGAGCTGGCCTTCCTGAACGCCGGCCTCAAGATCACGATCGAGGACGACCGCACCGGCAAGAAGCACGAGTTCCTGTTCAAGGACGGGATCAAGGAGTTCGTCTCCTTCCTCAACCGGAGCCGCGCCGTCCTCTTCGAGTCCCCGATCTCCCTCCGCCAGGACGTCGAGACCGAGCGTGGCACGGCGACCGTCGAGATCGCCCTGCAGTGGAACGACGCCTACGACGAGAAGGTCTTCGCGTTCGCCAACAACATCCACAACCACGAGGGGGGCACGCACCTCATCGGCTTCAAGGCCGCCCTCACCCGGACGATCAACGCGTACGGCCAGAAGAACAACCTCTTCAAGGACCTGAAGGACGAGCTCCCGAGCGGCGACGACATGCGCGAGGGGCTGGCCGCCGTCATCTCGATACGGCTGCCGGGCGCGAGCTTCGAGGGACAGACCAAGACGAAGCTCTCCAACACCGAGGCGAAGAGCATGGTCGAGACCATGCTCAACGAGCGGCTCGGCGCCTTCCTGGAGGAGCACCCCGCCGTCGCGAAGCGGATCTGCGCCAAGGTCGCCGAGGCGACGCGCGGCCGCATCGCCGCGCGGAAGGCGCGCGAGACGGTGCGCCGCAAGGGGGCGCTCGACAGCGCCTCGCTCCCCGGGAAGCTGGCGGACTGCCAGTCGCGCGATCCCAACGAGTGCGAGATCTTCCTCGTCGAGGGAGACAGCGCCGGCGGCTCGGCGAAGCAGGGGCGCGATCGCCGGATCCAGGCGATCCTCCCGCTCCGCGGCAAGATCCTCAACGTCGAGAAGGCCCGCTTCGACCGGATGCTCGCGTCGGCCGAGATCGCGACGATGATCACGGCCTTCGGGACCGGCATCGGCGCCGAGGAGTACGACGTCGGCAAGCTGCGCTACCACAAGATCGTGATCATGACGGACGCCGACGTGGACGGGAGCCACATCCGCACGCTCCTGCTCACCTTCTTCTTCCGCCAGATGCCGGAGCTCGTGGAGAAGGGCTACGTCTACATCGCGCAGCCCCCGCTCTACCGCGTCCAGAAGGGGAAGCGGGAGAGCTACATGAAGGACGAGCAGGCGCTCGACGAGTACCTGCTCACGATCGGCACCGACAAGGCGAAGCTGATCGCCGGCGAGGTCGAGCTGACCGGGCGCGATCTGAAGCAGCTGGCGCGCGAGGCGATCGCCGCCCGCCAGCTCCTCGGCCGCGTCGAGCGCCGTCGCGACAGCCGCATCGTCGACGCGGCCGTCCGCGTCGGCGACCTGGAGCTCGCGCTCCTGAAGGACCACGAGAAGGTCCGCGAGCAGGTGGCGAAGATCGCCGAGCGGGCGCAGCGGATGCACCCCGATCTCGAGATCCGCGTGGCACGGATCGAGCGGGACGTGGAGCACGACTGCGACATGCTCGTCTTCCAGACGACCGTCGCAGGCGCGCCGCGCGAGACCAGGCTCGACCACGACTACCTGTCTGGCGCCGAGTGGGCGGAGCTGAGCGCGCTCCACGGGGCCATCGCCGAGCTCGGCCCGGGCCCCTTCCAGCTGGAGACGCCGGAGGGGAACGAGGAGGTCGCCGACGTCTTCGCCGCCGTCGAGGCGCTCAAGCGGGCCGCCGCGCAGGGGCAGAACATCCAGCGCTACAAGGGTCTGGGTGAGATGAACCCGGAGCAGCTCTGGGAGACCACCATGGATCCCGCCCGGCGCTCGATGATGCAGGTCAGGGTGGACGACGCCGTGGAGGCCAACGAGGTCTTCAGCATCCTGATGGGCGACGCGGTCGAGCCTCGGCGCGAGTTCATCGAGAAGCACGCGCTCGACGTGCAGAACCTGGACATCTGAGTACGGAGGGGGGCGCCTGCGCGGCGCACCCCTCGCCGCCCCCGGCCGCTGGTTCGCGTGGGCAGCCGCACCCGTTCGCTGGTAGGTTTCGGTCTCGCTGAGGCGTCGTCCAATGGCAGGACTGCGGTCTTTGGATCCGCCTATGAAGGTTCGAATCCTTCCGCCTCAACCACCTCCACCGGAGCGGCCGTGACCGTGAGGCTCTGCCAGCGCCCGCGGGCGAGCTGCGGGGCCTGCTGTGGCATCTACAACCGCAGGGACTTCGGGCGGGCCGCGGTCCGCGCCGAGCTGACCCGGCACACCCGGGTCCTCGCCCGCGCGGAGCGCACGCCGGAGGGCTTCCGCGAGGCGGCGCGGCGGCTGGAGGCGGACGCACCGCCTGCAGTCTTCCCGTCGATCCGCGTCTGCCAACTCGTGGGCTTCCTCGACGCAGCGGAGACCCGAGTCGGCTGCCTCGCGCACCCGAAGGTGACTGGAGGCATCGACCTGCGCGCGTGCGGCGTCTACGACGTGGAGACCTGCGAGTCCTTCCTCTGCCCGAGCCACGCGGCGTTCAGCGAGCGGGAGGCGTCGCTCGTGGAGGCCGTCACGGACTTCCACCTCTACGGCCTGATCGCGACCGACGCCCCCTTCGTGCGCGCGGCGCTGGAGGCGCTCGCCCGTGAGGCCGGACGGGAGCTGGAGCTGCGTGACCTCGAGGACGCGCCGCTCCGCGCGGCGCTGCGGAGGCTCTTCGCGCTCAAGGAGGAGCTGGCGCCGGGCTCGGACGGCCTCTTCGGCGCGTTCCGGCACGACACCCACCGTGCAATGGCCCAGAGGGAGGACGGGCTGCCCGGCGAAGCCGACGCGATCGCGACGGTCGCCCGTGCACTCGGAGCCGACGACCGGTCGGGCAACGACGCCGACCTGCTCGACCAGGAGGTCGCGCGCCGGTTCGAGGCGTGCGCCGCCGCGATGCGAGCGGGGCGCCGTCCCAGGACGTGAAAGGGGCGCCGCGCGGACGCGACGCCCCTCGTGAAGGACAGGCGAGCTACTGGATCAGCGATCGCGCCCGAAGCGCTGAGGCCGGTCGTCCTTCTTGTCGTCCTTGTGCTCCTTCTTGGACTTGTCATCGGACTTGCCCGGGCGACCCGGGGCCGGGGCCGGCGCCGGCGTCGAGGGGGCCGGTGCGGGGGCAACCAGGGGACGCTCGAAACGCCCTCTGGCGTCGCCACGGTCCTCGCGAAGAGGAGGCGTGAACGCCGGCCTGCCAGGAGCGCGGTCGTCACGCCGCTCCTGCCCAGGCGGCTGGATGGACTCCCTCACGTGGCCAGGAGGGACGCCGCCCTGCCCGGGAGGTGGCCCGCGGTCGTCGCGGCCAGGGGGCGTGAAGCCGAACCGCCCGTTGCCGCGATCGTCGCGCCGCTCCTGCCCAGGCGGCTGGATGGACTCCCTCACGTGGCCGGGAGGGACGCCGCCTTGCCCAGGCGGAACATCGTACCCGCGGCCAGGCGCATAGCCGCTCTGCCCTGGCGTCGGAAGGCGCTCCTGGATGTTCCCGCGGGGCGCAGGGCGCGTATCGAACCGCCCATCGGATCCCGGACCCTGGCGGAAGCCACCCGGGGCCGGACGCTGCGCGGGCGCAGGCGCCGGACGAACCGACGGACGATTGGCGCGCCAGTCAACGCGGGGGGCTGGCCGCGGCCAGTAGGCCGCGGGTGGCGGCCGGGACGGACGGTACTGGCCCTGGTAGACGAAGCCGGTGCGGTTCCAGCGCCAGTCGCCTCCCGACGGCGGGTAGTAGTCGTGCTGGTGCGGACCGTTGATGAAGCACCATCCGCCACCTGGCAGCGGGTGGCCGCCGAAGAACGAGAACATGAACGGGCCCTGGTACCAGTAGTAGCCCTGATCGTAGGCGAACCAGTCGTCCCGCTCCGGGTAGTAGTCGTGCGTGTGCGGCCCGTCGATGTAGCACCAGCCGCCGCCGGCGCTCTCCGGGATGAAGTGGTTGCCGTAGTAGTAGACCTCGGCGCGTGGCGCTGGGGCCGGCGACGAGGCGTACGGCTGGCCGTACTGCTGCTGGTAGCCGCCGTAGGGTGCCGTGCCGAGGACGCAGCCCGAGAGCAGCGCCATCGGTAGTGCCAAGACGAGGTATCTCATCGGTTTCTCCTCAGGGAACGGACGAAGGGAAGCATAGCAGCCGCCGTGCCAGCGCGATCCGCCCGATTACACAGGGAAATGGCGAGCGGTTGCGTTGGCGCGCCACCTCACCGTGGCTCCACGGCACGCGGACGACGTGTCGCGGATCACACCACGTGGCCGCCGCCGTAGCCCGAAAGGCGGGACGAGGCGTACTCGATCGCGTGCCGGACGTAAGGGCCGGCGATGTCCTTGCCGGTCGCGGCCTCCAGCCCCTCGAAGCCGGGCGAGGAGTTGACCTCCAGGATCTTCGGGCCGGTGCGCGCCTCCAGCATGTCGACGCCGGCGACCTCGAGCCCGATCACCCGCGTGGCCTTGACGGCGGCCTCGGCGAACTCCCGCGGCAGCTCGACGGCCTCCGCCTCCCCGCCGCGGTGGATGTTGGAGCGGAAGTCGCCGGCGCGCGCGCGCCGCCGCATCGCGGCCACGACCCGATCGCCGATCACGAGCGCGCGCACGTCCTTGCCGCGCGACTCCTCGACCAGCTCCTGCAGCAGGATCTCCTGGCCGAGCGTCCACAGGGTGTCGAGCATCCCCTCCACCTCGGCCATCGTGTTCGCGATCATCACGCCGACGCCCTGCGAGCCGCGGAGCAGCTTGATGATGCACGGCAGGCCGCCGACCATCTCGACCGCCTCGGGGACCTCGTCGCGGTAACGGCACATCACGGTCCGCGGGATGTCGATCCCGAACCGGGCGAGGAACTGGAGGGCGCGCAGCTTGTCGCGCGAGCGGTAGATGGGGATCGCGTCGTTGAGGACCGGCACCCCCATCATGTCGAGCTGGTTGACCACCGAGAGGCCGTAGCCGGTGATCGAGGCGCCGATCCGCGGGATGGCCACGTGGATCGTCTCGGCGCGAAGCTCCTCGCCCCGGTAGACGATCCGCGGCCGGGAGCCGTCGAGGACCATGTTGCAGCGGAGCGTGTCGAGGACCAGGGGACGCAAGCCCGCGGCGCGGGTCGCCTCGACGAGCCTCCGCGTCGAGTGAAGGCGCGGGTTGCGCGAGAGGATGACGAGCTGGCGCCGGCCGCGGCCGGAGGACGCGAGGGTGCTGCGGCGGGGTCCCTCCCCGTTGCGGGTTCGGCGCGTGACCATGATCGAGCCGATCAGGCTAGCGGCGTTGCCGAGCGGCCGCAACGCTGCTAGAAAACTCGACTTTACGAGGGAAAATAGCCGTGGACTACAAGGACACCGTCAACCTCCCGAAGACCGACTTCCCGATGAAGGCCAACCTCGCGCAGCGGGAGCCCGAGATCCAGCGCGCGTGGGAGGCCGAGCGGCTCTTCGAGCGGATCGTCGCCGCGAACGCGGCGCGCCCCGGGGCGAAGAAGTTCGTCCTGCACGACGGCCCGCCCTACGCGAACGGCGACATCCACATCGGCCACGCGCTCAACAAGATCCTGAAGGACGTCATCGTGAAGTACCGCAACCTCAAGGGCGAGGTGGCGGACTACGTGCCGGGCTGGGACTGCCACGGGCTCCCCATCGAGCTGCAGGTGGAGAAGAACCTCGGTTCCAAGAAGCATGAGGTTTCCAAGCTCCAGATGCGCAAGCTCTGCCGCGAGTACGCCGCCAAGTTCGTGGCGAT
>JBAVTL010000570.1:0-2924 GCA_049696175.1 Anaeromyxobacteraceae bacterium | reverse complement strand
CCCGTCGGCCAGCACCTCGACGTACGGCGGCGGCGGCGCCAGCACCGTCAGCTCGTTGGCCCAGCGCGGGCGCTCCGAGATCCGCGCCATGGCGGTCTGGCCGGGATCCACCGGCCAGAGGAGCGGCCCGACGGCCGTGCCGGCCACGAGCAGGACGATCACGCCGAGCGACGCGAGCGCCTGCCGGTTCTTCCGCAGCCGCAGCCACGCGTCCTTCCAGTAGGAGAGGGAGGGGCGCGACGGCCCCTTGACGACGTCCCCCCGTGACAGGGGGGCGAAGTCGGCGGGGGCGAGCGCCGGGGCGCTCACGCCGTCTCCTTGGCGACGCGGATCCGCGGATCGACGAAGCCGTAGAGGATGTCGACGACGATGACCATCAGCGCCAGGAACGCGCCGTAGAAGACCGTGAGCCCCATGATCACGGTGTAGTCGAGCTGCTGGACCGCCTGGACGAAGTAGCGCCCCAGCCCCGGGATGGCGAAGACGCTCTCGACGACGAAGCCGCCGGTCGTGATGCTGGCGAGCGCCGGTCCGAGCAGGGTGATGACCGGGAGGATCCCGTTCCGGAGCTGGTGCGACCAGAAGATGCGCCAGGGCGGCAGCCCCTTCGCGCGGGCCGTCCGCACGTAGTCCTGGTGGACGATCTCGAGGAGCGACGACCGCATGAGCCGAGTCAGGAAGGCCAGCGTCCCGAGCCCCAGCGCCAGCGCCGGGAGGAGCATGTGCCGGACAGTCCCCCACCCCGCCACCGGGAGGACCGTCGCCCCGGCCCACTGGTTGAGCGCCAGGACCGCCTGCTGGCCGAGCGCGGCGAAGACGAAGCTCGGGACCGAGATCCCGAGGACGACGACGAAGAGGATGGTGCGGTCGGCGAGCCGCCCACGGAAGCGCGCGGTGAGCGAGCCGAGGAGGACGCCGCCAGCGGTCGCGAAGGAGAGCGCGAGCAGCCCGAGGACCGCGGAGACGGCGAAGTGCTCACGGATGATGTCGTTCACCGACCGGTTCTGCTGCGTGAAGGAGATGCCGAAGTCCCCGCGCGCCATGTTCCGGAGGAAGACGCCGTACTGGACGAGCACCGGCTTGTCGAGCCCGTAGCGCACCTGGAGGTTCTTGCGGATCTCCGCGCTCCGGGCCTTGCCGCTCGTCAGCGGGTCCCCGGGGACGGCGTGCATCGCCGCGAAGGTCGCGGTGGCGATGAAGAAGACGGTGACGAGGCCGGCCAGGAGCCGCTTGACGGTGTAGGCGAGCACGCGGTCCTCCCCCTCAGTCCTGCAGCCGGGCGTGGGTGTAGTCGGGGTCCGGGCCGACGACGTTGCGGATCACGCCGGTGAGCCGCGGGCTGACGAGGTAGATGCTCCCGGCCTCGCTCTTCGGCAGGATCGCGACGTCGTCGAGCAGGAGCCGCTCCGCGGCCGCCATGGCGTCCATGCGGACCCGCGGCTCGACCGTCGCCTGCGCCTCGCGGATGAGCGCGTCGTACCGATCGCTCCGCCACCGGCCGCGGTTGTTCTCGTTCCAGCTGGCGAAGAGATCCGCGAAGGTCATCGCGTCGGCGTAGTCGGGCCCCCACCCGCCCGAGACGATGTCGAAGTCTCCGGTGGTCATCTTGGCGAGCCGCTGCTTGAAGGTCTGCTTGTCGATCTTGAGCGCCACCCCGAGGCGGCTCGACAGGAGGTACTGGAAGTACTCGGCCTCGCGCGCGGTGAAGGGATCGTCCTGCGTGAGCCAGACGAGCGGAGGGACGCTGCCGCCGAGCTCGCGCCGCGCGAGCTCCAGCTCGCGCTTCGCCGCGTCGAGGTCGGGCCGCACGGGCGCGAGCGGGTACTCCTTGCGGAACGAGCGCGCGACGCCCGGGACCCAGCTCGGGATGAGCGAGAGCCCGGGGCGCGTCCCGGGGATGCCGATCACCTTGGAGACGTACTCGTTCGGATCGAAGACGAGCCGGATGGCCTTCCTCAGGTGGAGGTTCGCGGTGGCCCGCCCCGGCCGGTGGTTGAACTCGGCGTAGAAGACCGAGCCCGCCGTGAAGCTCTTCATCCTGAAGCGATCGGCCTGCGCCCGCCCGAGCAGGTCCTTGTCGAGGCCGGTCAGGTCGATCTTGCCGTCCTTGAAGAGGTTGTAGCGGGTGCTCGGATCGCCGGTGAAGTAGGGGACCTCGATCCGGTCGATCAGCACGCGGTCGGCGTCCCAGTAGCGGGGGTTCCTCTCCATCGTGAGGCTCGCCGCGTGGACCCACCGCGTCAGCCGGAACGGACCGTTGGAGAGCAGGTCTCCCGCGTCGGCCGCGTAGCGCCCGGGGCGCGCGCGGTAGAAGTCCTCCCGGACCGGGAGGTAGGTCGCGAAGGCCGTGAGCCCGAGGAAGTAGCCGGTCGGGCGCTCCAGCTCCACCTCGAGCGTCCGGTCGTCGAGGGCGCGCACGCCCAGCGCGCTCGTCGGCAGCTTCCCGCCGTTCACCGCCTCGGCGTTCTTCACGGGGTAGAGGATGAACGCGTACTCCGACGCGGTCTTCGGATCGACGGCGGTCCGCCAGCCGAAGACGAAGTCCTGCGCCGTGACCGGCCGCCCGTCCTCCCAGCTGGCCCCCGCGCGCAGGTGGAAGACCGCGCGGCGCTCGCCAAGCTCCCAGCGTTCCGCCACGCCGGGGACGATCTCTCCGCCGGGGGAGTAGCGCGTGAGCCCCTCCATGACGTGGCCGAGCACGAAGATCGACACGGAGTCGGTCGCGCGGGTCGAGTCGAGCTGCGGCGGCTCCTCCGTCATCGCGAGCCGGAGGATCCTGGCGCCGTCGGCGGCGCGCGGCGCGTCCGCGCCCGGACAGCCGGCCGAGCAGAGGAGCGCCGCGAGCGCGGCCGTCAGGATCCGGGTTCTCATGATCCAAGGCGGAGAGACTACCTCGGAGCGGCTACGCGGCGCCCATCTCTCTC
>JBAVTL010000569.1:0-9938 GCA_049696175.1 Anaeromyxobacteraceae bacterium | reverse complement strand
GGATGAAGCGGGTCCGCGCCGCCTCGCGCCGATCCGCCTCGGTCGGCAGCTCCCCCTCCAGCGGGCGCTGGCTGAAGCGCAGCACCTCGACCCCCTGCGCCTCGAGGGCGTCGATCTCGCGCCGGATGAAGCTCACGCTCGTGCGCGGGTAAGTGTTGACGAGATAGGCGATCCTCACCCGGACACCCTCCAATCGAAGACGCGACGGCGCCGGCCGAGCCCGCGGAGCGCCAGGAACTGCGCGACGCCGAGGGACTCCGGGAACTTCGCCAGCACCACGAAGGCTCCCAGCAACAGCGCGTCGCGGCGAGCCACCCCGCGTCGCGACGCCCACCGGTACACGCGAAGCCCGAGGAGCGGGTAGGCGCCGAGGGCGGCCGCGAAGGCGCCGTGCACCGTGAAGGTCAGGAGCAGCGTCGCGAGGGGCAGGAGCAAGCCCCAGACGAGCGCGCTCCGACGCTCCTTCACCCAGTGCCGCTCCGGCGGCGCGCCGTGCAGGGCCGCGCCCTCTGCGTACGCCCACCCGCACCTGACCGCGCGCCGCCACCACTGGCCGAATCGCGACATTGCTGCGTCGTGGGTCGCCATCTCGGCGGGGAGCCGGAGGATCCGCCAGCCGGCTCCGCGCAGCCGCACGCAGAGCTCGGGCTCCTCCCCCGCGACGAGCGCCGGATCGAACCCGCCCGCCTCACGAAACGCCGAGCCCCTCATCATGGCGTTCCCGCCGCAGGAGCGCGCCTCGCCAGCGGGGACGTCCCACTCGAGGTCGCAGAGCCGGTTGTAGATCGTGCGTTCGCGGTGGCGCTCCCGGACCCTGCCGCAGACCGCTGCGACGCGTGAGCGCTCTCGCAGGGCGCGCTCGCCGTCGGCGAGCCACCGGGGCGCGAGCTCGCAGTCGCCGTCGAGGAACTGCACGAGCTCCAGCTCCGGCTGGAGCGCAAGGGCGCGAGCGAACCCCTCGTTGCGCGCGCGCGCGGCGGAGAACGGCCGTCGCGGGTCGAGTGGCACCACGTCGGCGCCAGCGCGCGCCGCGAGCTCGCAGCTCCCGTCGGTCGAGCCGGAGTCCACGTAGACGGCCCTCGCGCCCGCGAGCGCGATCGAGGCGAGGCAGCGCGCGAGCCGCTCCCCCTCGTTGCGCCCGATGACCACCACGGGGATCCGGCTCACCGGGACACGCCCCGCACGACGGCGCTCTGCCTGCAGAAGTCGGCCAGGACACCTGGCTCGGCGCGATCGGGCCGGCGCTGGAGCCGCATGCGCAGCCTCCACGCCAGGTGGCCCCCCAGCCAGGCGCCGTCCGCGAGGATGGCGTACGCCCGCCCGTGCTGCTTGATGAAGTAGCGCCGCCGTGACTCCAGGAGGTACGTGGGGACGCGCCGCACGCGGTTCGCCGAGTCAACGCCGGTCGCCTGCCCCTCGAGGTGGATCACCCGGCTCGCCGGCTCGTGCCAGCACTCCCACCCAGCGCGCTGCGCGCGGCGGCAGAAGTCCACCTCCTCGAAGTAGAGGAAGTAGCCCTCGTCGAGCAGCCCGACGTCCTCGAAGACCTGCCTGCGAACCAGCATGCTGGCTCCGGAGACCCAGTCGGCGCGGTGGGCGCTGGACTCCACCGGCAGCGGCACCGACCAGCTGGAGAGCAGGCGCGAGGCGATCCCGAGCTGGAGCCCCGCCTCCAGCTCGCTCAAGACCGAATGGAACCGGAACGCCGCGCGCCTCGCTGAGCCGTCCTCCCCCTCGAGGTGGCTGCCCACCACCCCAGCGCGGGGATGGCTCTCCGCCAGCTCGAGCAGCGCACCGAGCGCGCCAGGCCTGACGATGGTGTCGGGGTTCAGCAGGAGGAAGGCGCCAGGCGGATCGGGCTCGGCCAGGAGCCTACGGAGGGCCGCGTCGTTCCCGGCCGCGAACCCGCCGTTGACCTGGAGCGGAAGCATGGAAGCCCACCCGCCCCAGCCACCGGCGGCGATCCCCTCGGCGATCCGCGTGACGGAGCCGTCACCGGAGGCGTTGTCGACGACGACGACCCTCGCCCGAGGAAGGTCCGCCACCTCTCGCGCGAGGGATCGGAGGCACTGCAGCGCGAGCGCCGCGGTCCGGTAGTTCACGATGACGACGGCGAGCGGCGGCGTCACGGGTACCCCCTGCGAAGCTCCACCGCCAGCGTGCCCGCCGCGGGCGCGAGGCGGGGAGACCTGATGGCCGTCCTCCAGCCGGACGTGGCGAACGCCACGAGCGCGCCGGCCACCATGGGAAACACGGGGGTGACCATCGCGTTCAGGACGTCGTCCACCACCCAGAGCGCGAGCGCCACCGCGAGCGCGCCTCCCGAGGCGAGCCGGGCGTCGGCCCAGAGACGGCGCCGATACGCCAGCAGGATCGCCACCACCGGAAGGAGGAGGGTCGCGCCCAGGTTCGCGAGCCCGACGAGACCGTTCACGCCCAGCACCACGACCCAGAGGCCGTCCGTGATCGAAGTGTCCTTCCCCTCCTCGTCGTAGACGCGGGAGCCGCCCCACCTACCCCACCCGAACCACGGTCTCTTCATGCCCTTCTCGACGAGGACGTCCTCGTTGTCGACCCGGACCTGCAGCGACGCCGCACGCTCCGGACTCACCAGCTCATACGCGAGGTCTACGACGGCGCCAGCGGACCAGCCGTTGATCCTCGCCCCGCAGTACAGGGGGGCGATCCCGAGCATCAGGAAGACGAGCGCCGACGAGCGGAGGCGACGGCTCGCCTCGAGGAGGAGCACCCCGGCGAGGAGGAGACCGACCGCCGCGAGCGACTTGCACAGCACCGTGGTCACGCCCAGCAGCGTCACCACCCAGCCGCTGGGAATGCCGAAGAACGGGAGACGATCCCTCGACCGCCACAGCCAGTAGGCGACCAGCGTCCCGGTCGCCATGAAGGTGGCCACCATGAGCCCATGTTGCATGAAGACCATCGGGCGGAAGCCCGAGTCGCGAACCTGTTGGATGAAGCTGTGCTGGTGGTAGCCGTAGAGCAGCCGATGGAGCTGGGGGCTCATGCGGATCTCCCACCAGCAGAAGGGTGCGTAGACGACTGCCCCCGCCACCACCGCGCGTGCCAGGTGCCTCAGGCTGACGACGGTCCCGAAGTAGACGCGGCCGAGCAGGTAGGCGGCGCCCCAGGTGAACGAGGCCTCGAAGACCGCCGATGCCCCGTCGTACGCGCCGAGCCCATTGGTGATGGATGCCACGAACGGCGCGGCACAGAGGATGGCCACGGGAAGATCCCATGCGCTGAGACGAAGTCGGCGCCACAGGTCGTAGTGGACTAAGAGACTGGCCGTGAAGACCGAGAACTCGATGAGTTGGACCTTCGTGTGGACGATCCCGAACTGGACCAGCCGATCGAAGACCGGGAGGAAGAGCAGCCCTGCGAGCACCGACGTCAGCACGGCCCTCCGCGGCTCCATGGACGCGAAGAGCACCACGACGATCGCGATGTACGCGAATACGGCCACGTACACTGACGTGCCGACACCTTCCATCGAGCGGTCCTCCCGCGCACCAAGTGTAGCAGGGGCCGTCGACCCGCTCTGCGGGAAGGACAGGCCCCCGAAGGGCTTCGACGACCGCGCAAACTTCAACACGCTCATTGCATGCGCCAAAGACCTCTTCGGGTACTGATCCCGAAACGACGATGAGCGTGACTATTGTCATGGGCTCAGGGGGTAACGTGGGCCACGATCGCTGCAACACCGGCGCACTCCGCACGATGTCTACGGAAGAGCGCCTCCGTGCATCATGGGGTCAGTGCTCGTGACCCCTTCCTCCGACGCGAGCCATTCGAAGCCTCCGCGCGTCAGAGCATTCGGAGGAAGAGCGGTCGGAGATGGAACGCGGCTACGGGGGCCCGCCATCAGGGCGTCGATCTGGAGCATGTCCGGTTTCGCGATGAGCCAGGCGCTCCGGCTTGGGAGCAACCTGATCCTCACGAGGCTCCTCTTCCCGGAAGCGTTCGGCCAGATGGCACTGGTGAGCGTCTTCATCCAGGGGCTGCAGATGTTCTCGGACATGGGGACGGGTGCCGCCATCGTCCAGAATCCGCGCGGGGACGACCGACGCTTCCTCGACACCGCCTGGACGATCCAGGTCGTGCGTGGATTGCTGCTGTGGGCGGGCGCCTGGGCCCTCTCCCGTCCGATCGCGGAGTTCTACGGCGAGCCGCTCCTCGCGTGGCTCCTCCCTGCCGCGGGAATGACCTCGGTCTTCGCGGGCCTCGAGTCCACGTCGCTCTTCACCGCTCAGCGCCACCTCGAGCTGAAGCGCCTGACGATCGTCGAGTTGACGGCCCAGCTCCTGAACGTCGCCGTGATGATCTCCTGGGCGCTGATCGGGAGGTCGCTCCACGGCCCGGACGATCCGTCGGCAGTCTGGGCGCTCGTCGCCGGCTCGCTCGCGGGGAGCGCCGCGCGCTTCGTCCTGAGCCACACGGTGTTTCCGGGCCGCAGAGACGCGATCCGCGTCGAGAGGGAAGCTCTCCGCGCACTCCTCGCCTTCGGACGCTGGGTGTTCGTGAGCACCCTGCTCGGCTTCCTCGCGGGCCAGACCGACCGGCTCGTGTTCGCGAAGATGATCCCGATCGGCATGCTGGGCGTCTATGGGGTCGCGGCCGCGCTCGCTGCCCTCCCGACACAGGCGGCGCTCAAGCTCGCGGGCACGGTCGTGCTACCCGCCTACAGCCGCCTCGCTGCCGTGGGGGATCTCGGCGACGCCTTCTCGCGCGTGCGGTGGCCATTGCTGCTCGTGGCCGGCCCAGCCATAGCCGGGCTGATCGGTTGCGGACCGTTCCTGATCGGGATCCTCTATGACGACCGCTACGCTGCGGCTGGCTGGATCCTCCCGTTCCTCGCAGCTGCTGCGTGGTTCCAAGTGCTCGAATCGGCGAACGGCGCCGCGCTCATCGCCCGCGGCCGTGTCTCCTGGGTCGCGGCTGGAAGCGCCGCCAAGCTGGCAGGCATGGTCATCCTGCTGCCGCTCGGATTTCACCTGGGCGGATTCAGGGGAGCGCTCACCGGACTCGTGCTCTCGGACGCCTGCCGCTACCTGGCGTCGGCGGTCGGGGTCGCGCCCCACAGCCGCAGGGCCCTGGCCGTCGATGGCCCCACGACGGCACTCGTCATCGCCGTGTCCATCGCCTGCCGGTTCGTCGGAACCGCGGCCGCCAAGATATGGGGGCACGATCTCGCCGGACTCCTCGCCGGAGCCGCGTTCGTCGGGCTGACGTGGGCATTCGTGGCGCTGTTCTACTTGCGTCGCGAGGGGGCCACACCTCAGGCGCGCCCTAGGGAGTCCAGTACGTAGAGTCGCGGGAGATCGCGGACTGGTAGTGCCGGTCCTCCTCGTCGGGTTCCGCCGGATCGACGTACCAGGGCTTGTGGCGCGCGAGCAGCCACCCCCCGGTCCGGACCGCCGGTATCCACCACCCCCCCCGAGCCCACGGCCGATAGAGGGCGAAGGTGGTGTCGACGGGTGCGTCGAACACCTCCTCCTCCAGTGGCTTCTTCCAGTACGGGACCTCCCAGCGCATGACCTCCTCTCTCCTCGGGTAGGCCTGCGGGATGTCGTCGATCTTGAGCCCCAGCCCCGCCTTGTGCGCCCACGGATGGCGCAGCAGGACCTCGTGCAGGCGGCGCACCACGTCACCGGGGCACTCGTCCACGGGGATGACATCCGGGTCCGTGTACACGTACCAGGAGCCCTTCACGCGCTGCCACGCCGAAGTTCGCCAGAGCGCACAGCAGCCGGCGTTCCGGCCGAGCCGTACGACCTCGGCGTCGCGAAGCGCGCTCAGGTACTCCAGGAGCGGCGCATACGTGGAGGCGTTGTCGAGCACGAGGAGTCGGCGCATCCCGGCGCGCCGAAGCCAGTCCAGCTGCTCCCTGAGCCACTTGAGGCGATTGAAGCTGTTGATGACGACGGGAACGTCTCTCCAGTCGCCGAGCTCGGAGTCGGCGAACATTCGCCCCAGCGTGCCGCTCGCCCTGTCGGACGATCTCTCCAGACGATCCCGCCACGGGCGCAGGCGCCTTCGCGCTCGCTCCACGAGCGGCATCCTGACGTTGGGCGTGTTCGCTTCGCCGACCATGTGCGCCAGGAGATACGAAAGCACATATGGCGCCTCCGGCGTAGTAGGCGATTTCCAGCGATGCCGCGTCACGTCCCCGAAAGGTCTGCCCCGCTCGGCGCCCCACCAGGGACCCGACCTCGTCCCCCGCCCAAGTGTCACGATGGACCACGTCTACCGTCCGTGTGAGCGAGTGACTAGCTTGAGGGCGACAGTCTTGGGGGAGCACCGCCGATGGGGGGAGCGAACAGGATTCTGGCCTTCGTGGTGATCGCCCTGCTAGCCGCCTGCGGCGGCGAGCGGCGCCCCGATTTCTACGTCCACGCCACAGGCGTGATCGTCGAGACCAGCGCCCCGTTCGCGGCCCAAGGCGATCTCGCCGATCGGGTGGAGTCCACCATCGGCGCTGCGCTCGTCTACTGGGGGGGCAGCTGGCGCGATCTCGACGGCGTGACCATCACCCTGGCGGGCGAGCAATACGTCGCGTGCGAGACCCCGAATGCCATCGGGTGCAACGACGGCGACATCAGGGTCTCGACACGGGATCCGAGCATAGGCACGTGGCAGTGCGTCGAACAGACCGTGCTCGTCCACGAAGTCGGCCACTCGGTGATAGGCGACCCAGATCACACCGATCCGCGCTGGATGGACTTCTCGCCCGTTCAGGCGACCCTGGACGGGCGCACTGGCTACACCGCCACCGACGAGGTCCCGTGCGCTCTATACCCCAGCGTCTGGCGCCACATCCTCGGTCCCCGATAGGAGGTCTCGCGCGTGCCAAGACGTGACGCTCAGCAGGACTCGCCGATGTGGGAGGATGACGGGTCGCGCGTGCGCGGCCCGAAGCCGGCACACTGGGCGCTCCTCGCCTCCAGCGCCGTCCGGCGCCGGAAGGTCCTCACCGCCATCATCTTCCTGGCTGGCGTCGTCGCCACGAGCGGCTACTTCGCATTGCGCATGCAGGCTCCGACCTATCGCGTAGACGCGAGGATCCTCGCCCAGCGCCAGCAGGCGCTGCCCTCCGTCGTGCGCTCGGTCTATGAGGACACGCCGACCCGCTCGGCGTGGGAGATCATCCACCAGCGCGAGAACCTCATCGCGCTCGCGCAGCGGGCTGGCATGCTGCCGACGGCATCCGACGTACGCGGGCGGGCCACCGCGGCCGAGAAGCCGGATGACGGCGAGGATCCGCTCGACCACGTCGTCACCAGGCTCGACAAGCGCCTCCTCGTCACGGTCGAGGAGGGCACGATCGCCATACGGTTCGACTGGGATGACCCTCAGGAGGCCTACGACGTCGTGAAGGGGGCGATCGACAACTTCCTGGAGGCGCGCCACGTCCAGGAGGTTACCGCCATCGACGAGGTGCTGGCCGTGCTCTCGGGGAAGGCCGCCGCGCTGCGCAGCGACTACGAGGCGGCCACGGCGGACGCCCGTCACGTGGCGCCGGTGGCGCAGGGGCGCGCCAACCCGACGTCACGCCAACCGAGCGAGGAGCTCGTGCGCCTCCAGTCGCAGCTCGAGTCGAGGCAGCGCGCGCTCCAGGAGGTGGAGGACCTCCGGCGCCGTCGCCTCGCGGAGCTCCATACCCAGCTGGACCAGGCACGGAACACCTTCGCTGACGCACACCCGACGGTGATCGGCCTGCGCAAGGACATCGAGTCGCTCTCGTACGACTCGCCACAGGTAGTGACGCTCCGTGAGGCCGTGCGGCAGTCGCGCCGGGCCTATTCGGAGCGACTGGCGAAGGAGGGCTTGCCGTCGAGGGTGAGCGCCGGCGCCATGCTCCCGCCGATCGCCCTCCGCGCCGACCGCGAGGAGGACCCACGGGTCCGCGCGCTGCGGCTGCAGTACGAGTCGCTGGCGCAGCAGCTCCAGACCGCTCAGGTGGAGCGCGACGCCGCCCGTGCAGCGTTCAAGTTCCGCTACAACGTGATCTGGCCTCCACATCTCCCTCGGGAGCCCGTGAGCCCAGACCCGCTGAAGATCTTCCCGCTGGGGCTCCTGGCGTCGCTGCTGATCGCGATCGGCGGGGCCGCCGCCCCCGACCTGCTCCGCGGCCGGATCGTCCAGCGCTGGCAGATCGAGCAGCAGCTCGGCCTCGAGGTGCTCGGAGAGATCGCGCGACGGACCTGAACGCCCGGTGCCCGCTTACTGCCCGTGGATCAGGAACGTGCCGAGCACGCGCTCGGGGCCGACCAGCTCCAGGGTGCGCCGCGCGGACGCCAGGCGTGACGTCCCCATCTCCACGCAGAGCACCACGGCGTCCGCCGCCTGCGCGACGGCGATGCCCAGGGGCTCCTCGACCAACGATCGGATCGCGATGATCACCTGACCGTAGGGCGACAGTGAACGCGCGACGCGCGCGGGCGGCTCCGCTCGGTCCTCCTCCACACTCGGCGCCAGCGTGATCTTCGCCTCGACCTCGATCACGTCCGGAAGCCTTCGGCTCGCACCCTCCGCGATGAGGCCGTGC
The DNA here is from genome assembly GCA_049696175.1 of Anaeromyxobacteraceae bacterium. Lineage (GTDB taxonomy): Bacteria > Myxococcota > Myxococcia > Myxococcales > Anaeromyxobacteraceae > DATIVK01. The sequence goes on along the minus strand of JBAVTL010000569.1, from coordinate 1,372 downwards.
ACGTCCGACAGCCGTCGGGCCGACTCGTAGTTCAGCGTCCTCGCGACGATGGCCGTCACCGGGTTCTCGCGCAGCATCGTCCCCACCTCCGCGAGCTCGGTCGCGAAGTCCGCGACCGACATGCCGACGTCGGTAGGGACGAGCACCAGCGAGCTCCACGGGTGGCGTGCGAGCGTGAACCAGAGCTCCTGGATCTCGCGACGCGGGGGCTCGCCCGACACCACCGAGCGCCCGCCTTCGTACACGGAGAACTGCGCGACTGGACCTGACATTTGTCACTCCCCCGGGAGCGAGCCTCCGGTCCCCAGCCTACCTCGCTCGGCGCCGAGCCGGAGGGGCCCGCCGGCGTCCGCCCCGAGCGTGACGCCGCCGCCCTACCTCCTCTCGCTCGCCCCACCGGTCCTCACCGGTCATCGCCCCTCTTGACCCGGCCCCCCAGCCCCGTTAGACGTTCGGCCTCGCCCGCGCCCCTGCGGGCCTCCCTGAATGGCCGAACCACTCGCACTGCTCCTCGACGACGGCGTCATCGACGAGATCTACACGCGCCTGAAGAGCGGCAAGGAGGCGGACATCTACCTCGTCCGCCACGCGGGCGAGGTCGTGGCCGCCAAGGTCTACAAGGAGCGCAACGCCCGCAACTTCAAGAACAACGCGGCCTACAAGGAAGGGCGGCGGGTCCGGAACACGCGCACGCAGCGGGCGATGGACAAGGGGAGCCGCTTCGGCCAGGAGGCCTCCGAGGAGGCATGGAAGGCCAAGGAATCCGAGGCGCTCTCGAGGCTCCACGCCGCCGGCGTCCGCGTCCCGAAGCCGGTGATGTTCTACGAAGGCGTCCTCCTCATGGAGACGATCCTCGACGCCGACGGCCGCCCTGCCCCGAGGCTCGTCGAGGCGGCCATCCCCCTGGAGAAGGCGGCCGAGTGGTACGCCGACGTCCGCTCGCAGGCGGTGAAGATGCTCGCCTGCGACCTCGTTCACGGCGACCTCTCGCCATACAACGTCCTGCTCGCGTGGAACGGCCCCACGGTCATCGACTTTCCGCAGGTCGTCGGCGCGTCCCACAACAGCCAGGCTGAGCGGTTCTTCGAGCGGGATCTCGAGACGATCCGGCGCTTCTTCCTCCAGCACGATCCCGGCTTGAGCGCCAACGCAGGGGATGCGGGGGAGATCTGGCGCGCCTTCGTCCGGCGCGAGCTGACGCCGGAATTCGTCCCGACCGGAAAGCACGTCGAGCCCGCGCGTCCGCGAGAGCGGCAGCCGGGCCAGCCTCACGAGCGTCGGCCCGATCGGCGCGAGCCGCAGGGAGGACGCCGCCAGGATCAGCAGCCGCGGCAGCCGCTGAAGCAGCAGCCGCGGGCGCACACGCCCGGCG
>JBAVTL010000568.1:0-5040 GCA_049696175.1 Anaeromyxobacteraceae bacterium | reverse complement strand
GGCCTTCGAGGCGCCGCTGCCTGCGGATCTCATGCAGGCGCTTGCGATCCTCAGGGGCCCCCTCACCCTGACCCTCTCCCCCGGTGGGGGAGAGGGGAATGTTAGAGGAGGGGGCCTCTCCCCCGGTGGGGGAGAGGGAAGTAGCTGTTGGCTCCGCGGCCAGCGCGGGGAGGGCGAGGGAGAGGGCGGTGGCGGCGGCGAGGAGGCGCATCGGCGGCCCAGAATGCACGAAGGGGAGCCCCCTCGCGAGGACTCCCCTCCGCAGCTCTACTGGATCGCCTTAGCCGATCTGGCAGCCGAGCGACTTGTCGGCCTTGAGCGTCTCGAGGAGCGCCTTCGCGACGTCGTCGCTCGTGGCCTGCTCGCTCGTGAAGATCTGGCCGTAGTTGGACTGGAGCGCCGCGCCGACCTGCTGCGAGTCGGCACAGCCGGCCATGACGGTCAGCGCGCCGATCGTCTCACCCTGGCCGCGGGACATGTCCTTGGCGAGCGTCTCGCGGTTCGCCTCGACGAAGTTCTTCGTGCCCATGGCGATGAGGCCAGAGCCGCAGTTGGAGGTGCCGGTGGTGATGGCGAAGGTCTGGTTCGCGAAGGTGCCGTTGGTGGTGGCGGCCAGGATCTGGACGCCGCCCGCCTGGTTTCCGAAGACGAGCGAGCCGAGGCCGCAGCCGGCGGCGCCGTAGCTGCCCGTCCCCTTGAGTCCCTGGGCGGAGGCGGTCGTGGCGACGGAGAGCAGGGCTGCAGCGGCGACGGCGAGCGCGATGCGCATATTGGTTTCCCCTTAGGAAAGTAGTGGTGACGACAGGCCGTTCATCTTGTCATGGCTGATGGCGGCTGGATTGATGACGTCGAGTGTATGCCCATTCGGGGTGGGTGAAGCGGCCTCGGGGACGGAAATGATGTTGCAGTGCGTCAGGACGCCGCGCATGATCGGCGGTCCGACGGACGCCCAGCACGGCGGGAGCCACCTGATGCCACTCAAGATCCTGGTCACTGCCAAGCGCGTGGAAGACCCCGAGTCGCGGATCCGCGTCCGCCCCGACGGCGCCGGCATCGTCACCGAAGGCGTGAACTACCGGATGAACCCCTTCGACGAGATCGCCGTCGAGGAGGCGCTGCGGCTCCGGGAGAAGCACGGCGGCGAGGTGGTGGCGGTCGCGATCGGCGGCGAGGCGGCGCTCACCGAGGTGAAGGCCGCCGTCGCGATGGGGGCCGACCGCGGCCTCCTCGTGCGGCACGACGGGCCGCTCGATCCCCCCGCGGTGTCGGCGCTCCTCGGCGGGATCTTCGCGCAGGAGAAGCCCGACCTCGTCCTGCTCGGCAAGCAGTCGATCGACGACGATCAGAACCAGGTTGGGCAGTACCTCGCGGAGCGGCTCGGCCTGCCCCAGGCGACCTGCGCCTCCAAGCTCGACGGCCTCGAGAGCGTGGCCGAGCAGAAGCGGCAGCCGGGGTTGGTGCTCTCCGGCGACGGCAGGTCGCTCGAGGTGACCCGCGAGGTGGACGGCGGCGTGGAGGTCGTGGCGCTCGACCTCCCGGCCATCGTCACCTGCGACCTGCGGCTCAACAAGCCGCGCTTCGCGTCGCTCCCCGGGATCATGAAGTCGAGGAAGGCCGTCATCCCGCAGCTCCCCGCGGCGTCGGTCGCGTCCGACCTCGCGCCCAGGGTGGTGGTGCGCGGGCTCTCGGCCCCGGCCGCCCGAAAGGGCGGGGTGAAGGTGGCTGACGTCGAGGCGCTGTGGCGTCACCTTCACGACGAGGCGAAGGTCCTCTGAGCAGGAGTCCAGGCCAATGTCCAACGTCCTCGTCGTCCTCGAACACGCGAACGGAACCCTCAGGAAGGCGGCGCGCTGCGCGCTGGGCGCGGGGCAGCAGCTCGCCGCCCGCACCGGCGGAAAGCTCCACGCCGCGCTCCTCGGTGGCGACGTGACCGCGGCCGCGAAGGAGGCCGAGGCCGCCGGCGCGATCGTCCACGTCGCGGCAGACCCGCGCTTCGCGCCGTACCTCGCCGAGCAGCACGCCCCCACCCTCGCCGAGCTCGCGCGCGCCATCTCCGCCGCCTGGGTGATTGGCGCGGCGACGGCGCAGGGGAAGGATCTCCTGCCCCGCGTCGCGTCCCGGCTCGGGGCGGGGGCGGCGACTGACGTCCTCGCGTTCGGCGGCGAGGGGGCGGCCGTCACGCTGCGCCGTCCGATGTGGGCGGGCAACGTCGTCGCCGAGGTCGAGATCGCGACGCCGGTGAAGGTGCTCACCGTCCGCCCGACCGAGTTCGCCCCCGCGAGCGCGGCCCCTGGCGGCGCGATCGAGGCGGCGAAGGCCGTCGACGACCCGGCGGCGGCGAAGATCCGGTTCGTCTCCTTCAAGCCGGTGAAGAGCGAGCGCCCCGAGCTGACCGAGGCGCGGGTGGTGGTCGCGGGCGGGCGCGGGACGAAGGGGAACTTCGGGCCCATCGAGGCGCTCGCCGACGCGGTCGGCGGTGCCGTCGGGGCGAGCCGCGCCGCGGTGGACGCGGGCTGGGTCCCGAACGACTGGCAGGTGGGGCAGACCGGCAAGGTGGTCGCGCCGGAGCTCTACGTCGCGGCCGGCATCTCGGGCCAGATCCAGCACGTGGCCGGGATGAAGGGCTCGAAGGTCATCGTCGCGGTCAACAAGGACGCCGACGCGCCGATCTTCCAGGTGGCCGACTACGGGCTCGTCGCCGACCTCTTCGAGGCGCTCCCCGCCCTGCTCGAGAAGCTCAAGGCGAGCCGGTGACGGCGGGGACCCCTTCGCCGTGAACGAGATCGGCCGCGCCGTCGCGAAGCTCGGGGTCCACAGGATCCCGGTGCCGGTCCCTTTCCTCCACGCCGGCGGCCCCGCCAACGTCTACGTCGTCGAGGAGGAGGGTGGCGGCCTCCTGATGGTGGACACCGGCCTCTCGGCCGGCGAAGGGGCGGCGGCGCTCGACGCGGGCTTCCAGCGGCTCGGCTTCAGGTACGAGGACGTGACCCGGATCGTCGTCACGCACGGTCACGTCGACCACTACGGCGGGGCGCGCCACGTGCAGCAGCGTGCGGGGCGGGACGTCCCGGTGCTGGCCCACCCGATCGACGCGCCGAAGCTCACGGAGGGCGGCTGGACCCTTCGCGACCACGCGGACGCCTACGTGCGCCACCTCGTCCGGCTGGGGGTCCCCGCGCCGCTCGCCGACACGGTCATGGTGCGGAGCGCGCCCGCCTTCGACATGGCCCGTCCGCTCGGCGCCGTCGAGCCCATCTCCGACGGGCAGCTCTTCCGGGGGCGCCACGTGAACCTGCGCGTCGTCCACGCGCCGGGCCACACCCCCGGCCTGGTCGTCCTCCACGACGTCGAGAACCGGCTGCTCCTCTCGGGTGACCACCTGCTGGAGCGGATCTCCCCGAACCCGCTCATCGACCTCGGCCCGGCGGACGAGCCCGGCTGGTTCCGGCCGCTCGTCGCGTACGAGGAGAGCATCCGGAAGGTGCGGGAGTTCGAGCTCGACGCCGTCCTCCCCGGCCACGGCGCGCCGTTCACCGGGCATCGGCGCGTGATCGACTCGCTCCTCGGCTACCAGGGGCGGCGGCAGGCGCGGCTGCTCACCCTGATCGCCGGGGGCACGCCGACGCCGTGGGAGCTGACGGGCGAGCTCTTCCCCAAGTCCGGGCCGGCCGAACTCTTCCTGACCCTCTCCGAGACCGTCGCCAACCTGGAGGCGATGGAGGTGAGGGGCGAGCTGACGCTGTTGGCGGATGAGGAGCCATGGCGCTACCGTGTGACCTGACCAAATGATCGACCTGCTCACGTCCCCCGAAGCCTGGATCTCGCTCGCGACGCTGGCGCTGATGGAGATCGTCCTCGGCGTAGACAACATCGTCTTCCTCTCCATCCTCTCCGGTCGCCTCCCCAGGGAGCAGCAGCCGCGGGCGCGGAAGCTGGGGCTCGTCGTCGCGCTCGTGACGCGGCTCGGGCTCCTCTTCGCCATCTCCTGGGTGATGGGGCTGACGCGCGAGCTCTTCTCGTTGCTGGGGCACGGCGTCTCCGGGCGCGACCTCATCCTGCTCGCAGGTGGCCTCTTCCTGGTCGGGAAGGCGACGGTCGAGATCCACGACAAGCTCGAGGTGCAGCACGCGGCGGAGGCGAAGCCGGTGAGCGCCGGCGCCTTCTGGTCGGTCGTCGTCCAGATCGGGCTGCTCGACATCGTCTTCTCGCTCGACTCGGTGATCACCGCGGTCGGGATGTCCAAGCACCTGCCGGTCATGGTGCTCGCGATGGTGCTCGCGATGGGCGTGATGATGATCTTCGCCGGGTCGATCGGCGACTTCATCGAGCGCCACCCGACGATGAAGATCCTCGCGCTCTCGTTCCTGATCCTGATCGGCGTGATGCTCACCGCCGAGGCGTTCGGGAAGCACATCGAGAAGGGGTACATCTACTTCGCGATGTTCTTCTCGCTAGGGGTGGAGCTGCTGAACATGAAGCTCCGCAAGGCCCACGCGGCGCCGGTGACGCTGCACCACCGCTTTGAAGAGGACGAGGCGGCCGCGAAGCAATAGGAGGGCGTTCGCCCCCTCACCTTGGCCCTCTCCCTCGATGCGGGAGAGGGGAGGTTCTCGCGTCAACCCAGGTAGCCGGCCCAGCCCTCGGGCGACGCCGCCTCGGACGGGGTGAGCGTCAGGAAGCGGCGCCCAAGGAGCGAGAAGAGCGCCCCCTGGCCGAGCTCCCAGCCTGCCCCCATCCGCGCGCGAAGCTCCGCCGCGGTGATCCCGCTCCCGACGGCGCGCAGCACCTCGAGCTCGGGCGCGAGGAGCGCCGGCCTGAGGCGCGGGGCCCGCCCGAGGAAGAGCTGCGCGTCGGCGGCGATCCTGCGCGGCGCGAGGAGCGAGCCGTCGAGCCCCGGGAACGCCGCGACCAGCCGGTCGAACCAGCGCGCGGCGACGTCCTCGTCCTGATCCGAGAAGGCGATGCCGACGCGCCAGGGGGGCGCGTCGGCGGCCCAGGCGATCCGGCCGCCGACCCAGAGCGGATCCGACACGCGCTCGC
>JBAVTL010000567.1:0-2416 GCA_049696175.1 Anaeromyxobacteraceae bacterium | reverse complement strand
CATCTCGATGGGGGGGGGGGAGGGGAGGATGACTTGTGGTGCTCGGGTCGGGCTCCGGGCCGGTTGCTAGCGCACGGCGCCGCCAGCCGGCCCCCCAAATCCCGCCGGAGCGCGCCCGCGGGTCGCGCCCCTTCGCACGGCCCCCTTTGGCTGAGCCCGGCGGCTGAACGTCGGCGCAGCACGACCGTATCCTGTGGGTGAATGTTAGCCCTCGCCGCCGCCCTCCTGACCCTCGCGGGTGCCGCGAGCCCCGATCCCGCCCCGCCGGACGTCGACCGGCTCCTCGCGCGGATGGACGACCTCTACCGCTCGAAGAGCTCCATCGCGCGGATGGAGATCACCGTCACGACGCCCCGCAACGTCAGGACGATGCGCATCCAGGCCTGGACGCGCGGCGCGGAGGACGCGCTCGTCGTCGTCGAGGCGCCCCCGCGCGAGGCCGGCACCGCGACGCTGCGGGTCGGCGACAACCTCTGGAACTGGCTCCCGCGGATCGCGCGGACCATCCGCGTGCCGCCGTCCATGATGCTCGGCTCCTGGATGGGGACCGACTTCACCAACGACGACCTCGTGAAGGAGTCCTCGCTCCGGAAGGACTTCGCCGCGCGGGTCGATCGGCGCTCAGAGGCGCCCGCGGGCTGGTGGCTCTCGCTGGAGGCGAGGCCCGGCGTCGTGGGACGCTGGGCCCGGATCGAGCTGCTGGTAGGCGACGACGACCTGCCGATCGAGGAGCGCCACTTCGATCGGAGGGGACGGCTCGCGCGGACGATGCGGTTCGACGAACACCGGACATTGGGTGGCCGGCGGCTCCCGGCGCGGATGGTCCTCGTGCCCGAGGGAGACCCGGGGAAGAAGACCGAGATGCGCTACGTCGAGGCGCGCTTCGACGTCGCGCTCCCCGCGGACGTCTTCAGCCTCTCGCGGCTCGAGCGGAGTCGATAGCCATGGCCGGCAGCACCCTGACGCTCGCCTGGCGCAACCTCTGGCGGAGCCGCCGCCGGACGATCCTCGCCCTCGTCGCGATCGCCCTCTCGCAGGCGCTCGTGCTCGTCTACGACGGCGTCCTCCGTGGCTACAGCGGCTGGATGGTCGACGTGATCACCGGTCCGATGCTCGGCCACGCGCAGGTGCACGCCGAGGGCTGGCGGAAGACCCGGGCCCTCGACAAGAGCTTCCCGATCGAGGCGCCGCTCCGCGCCGTCCGGGCGCTCCCGGGCGTCGAGCGGGCCCACGCGCGCATCTACGGGCCGGCCCTGGGGGCCGTCGGCGAGGAGGGGTTCGCGCTCGTGGTCGTCGGCGTCGATCCGGCGGCCGAGCAGGGGGCCCACGGCCTGCTCTCCGGCGCGAAGGGGCTCGCCCCCTCGGGCAAGCGGGTGCTCATCGGCCGGCCCTTCGCCGAGGCGAACGGGCTCGTCGTCGGCGCGGTGCTGGCGATCGTCGGTCAGGGTGCGGACGGCTCCCTCGCCAACGACCTCTACGTCGTCGCCGGGATCGTCCCGACCCCGGTCGACATGGTGAACCGGATGGGCGTCCTGATGGCGCTCGACGAGGCGCAGGGGCTCCTCGCGATGCCGGGCGAGGCCCATGAGATCGTCCTGCGCGGCCGCGACGTGGACGAGGCGGCTGCCCTCGCCGCTACCGCGGCGGCCCTCCCGGAGCTGCGCGGCCTCGAGGTGCTCGACTGGACGAGGCTCTCGCCGGACCTCTACCAGGTGATCGAGCTGCTGGGGGTGGCCTGGACCTTCATCCTCCTGCTCGTCTTCGTCGCCGCGGCGGCGGGCGTCGCGAACACCATGCTGATGTCCACCTTCGAGCGGATGCACGAGCTCGGGATGCTGCTCGCCCTGGGCGCCACGCCGGGGCGGCTGATCCGGATCATCGTCGTGGAGGCGCTCGCCCTGGGGCTGGTCGGCGTCCTCGCCGGCAGCGCGCTCGGCGGCCTGCTCGTGGCGCTCACCCATGAGCGCGGCGTCAACCTGGCCCAGCTCACCGGCGGAGGTCCGTCGGAGCTCTCCTTCATGGGGATCGTCTGGTCCCTCACCTTCCACCCGACGCTGACCGCGTTCGACTTCGCGACGTCGATCCTCGGCGTCGCCGTCGTCTCCCTCGTCGCCGCGCTCTGGCCGGCGGCGCGCGTCGCGCGCCTCCAGCCCACCGGGGCCTTGCGTGCGTGATGGCCTCCTCCGAGCTCACCTACGCGGTCCGCTCCATCCGGCGCAACGTCCGGCGGACCCTCCTCTCGGTGGTCGGCATCGCCATCGGCGTCGCGCTCATGCTGATCGTCGAGAGCTTCAACCGGGGCAAGATCGAGGTCTTCACGCGGGTCGGCGCCGAGAGCGGCGCGGGCCACCTGCGCGTCACCCCCGCGGGCTGGAGGGTGAAGCGGGACCCCCGCATGCGGCTCGCCGACCCGGGG
>JBAVTL010000566.1:0-1789 GCA_049696175.1 Anaeromyxobacteraceae bacterium | reverse complement strand
CGGCCGGCGTCCGCATCGCGCTGGAGCGGCCGACGGTCGCCGAGATCGGCCGCGCGGTCCTGTCGGCGCTCGGACCGTCCGAGACCTGCAAGGAGTGCAAGGAGGAGATCGTCGCGATCCACCTCCTCCGGACGCGCGGCCTCGACGAGCTGAACGGGCTCGTCTGCCCGCGCTGCGGCGCCGTGCAGCGGAGCTACTGGCGCTACGGTGAGCCGGAGGGGCTGGAGGCGCTCGCTCCCTGGGCGCTGAAGCTCGGCCTCGTGGCAGAGCAGGGGCTCTCGCTCGCGGGGACCGTCATCGGCTTCCAGCTGCTCCCCGAGGAGCGCGAGGGGCTGACCGCGGCCGCGCTCCGCGATCGCTTCGTCCAGCTCTACCTGACACCCTACGAGGTCGAGCTGGACCCCGCGGCGCTGTCGATCGCGGCGGGCGGGAGGGCGCTCAAGCCGGCCGCGGCGGTCGGCGAGGGGAAGGTGGCGCTCGCCCTCTCCCCCGACGCCGGCACGACCGCCGAGGCGCTGCTGGAGCTGCTGCGGAGCCGCGTCTCTCGCCGGTTCAAGCGCTGAGCAGCGCACGGGCGAACTAGGCGTTCACCCGGTGTGCTCGCTCCTGTAGGATCCCGCCCGCGCTGCCGCGGCGCGCCCGTGCCTCGCTCGGCGCGGCGGGAGGGTCACATGGTCGGTCTCTGCCTCAGCCTCGCCATCTCGCTCGGGACGGCCCCGGTGGCCGCCGTGCCATCGCGCGACCAGGGGGTTCCGATCGGCAAGGGGAAGGAGGCGCCCAGGGTCCAGCTGACGGCGCCGACCGGCGGCTGGACCGTCGGCCGGATGATCGAGGTGGCCGGGACCGTCTCGGACGCGACGGTCGATCCCATCACCGTCTCGATCAACGGCGACCGGTACCTGCTCCGCACGTTCAACGGCCGCTTCTCGCGCAAGTTCCCTGCGGCGAGCGGGAAGATCGTCGTCGTCGCGATGGCCACCAACCATGGTGGGACTGGGACGGCGCAGGTGACCGCGTACGCGCAGGTCGCGCCGGTGCCGCTGCGCGCGGTCCTCACGAGCGACACCGACGGCGTCTACACCGACCTGCACGTCTACGAGCCCACCGCCGAGTCCGTCGGCGCGGACGGGAAGCTCCTGCTCGGGAAGATGGCCCACGTCTACTGGGCCAACACCGAGAGCCCTTCGGGCGGCACCTTCTACCTGAACTCGCAGGGGGGCGACTTCGACCAGCCCGGCTACGGCCCGTACCTCTACGTTCACCGCGCGCCGCCGAAGGGGGTCTTCCTCGTCGCGACCAACTACTGGCCCTCGGGTGACAAGGGGCACACCCTCGGCATGCTCAACCTGACGCTCTTCGAGGGGACGCCCTCCGAGGCTCGCAGGGCGGTGCGGGTGCCGCTCGCGACGCGCGGGACGACGAGGGTCCTAGCGTGGATCAACGTGCTCGGCTCAGGGCGCGCGCAGGTCTACGTGCCGGGCCAGGATCCGCCGCCGGGCGAGGGCTGGCCGAAGAACCTCGACGAGGTGGCGAAGGCGCTCGCGAAGTCGTCGCCGGGCGAGGCGTACTGATGCTCGTCGCGCTGCTGGCGGCGACAGCGCTGACCGCGGGAGGAGCCCCCTCGGAGGAGCTCTTGCGGTCGCTGATCGCCGAGACCGCCGCGGCGCAGGTCGAGGCGATCGACCCAGCCTGGGAGGAGGCGCAGCGCGACTGCGCGGGGCTCGTCCGCTTCGCCTACCGGGCCGCCTACCGGAGGCTCGCGCCGGAGCGGGTCGCCGCGGGGCTCTTC
>JBAVTL010000565.1:0-7805 GCA_049696175.1 Anaeromyxobacteraceae bacterium | reverse complement strand
GCCGCGAGGGCCTGGGCGGCGGCGTCGACGCTCCCTCCGAAGACGGCGGCCGTCACGGGGGCGCCGAGCGACTGCGCTGCGGAGAGGGCCTCGAGGGCGGCCTTCGGGAGCGAGCCGTCGGCCTCGGAGTGGGTCAGGAGCAGGATGGTGTCCATGGTCTGGTCTCCTCGGGTCACTGGTCCTGCGTGATCCACTCGACGAGCTCCTTCGCGATCTCGTCGGGGCTTGCGTCCTTCACGATCCGGGTCTCGCGCTGCACCTTGGGGAGCGCCACCGACGTGAACTCCACGCCGCCGGTGGTGACGGGCGCCGCCGCCGCCTTCTGCAGGGCGGGCATCACCGTCCGCATGTTCGCCATGCCGACCTGCGGGTTGTTCTTGGGCTCGGGGAGGCCGCCGGTCGCCCAGCCGAGCACCGCCGGGGCGCCCGCGCACCTCGCGACCTGGTGCTTGCCCCCCTCGACGCGCTCGAGCACCTCGAAGGAGCCGTCGGCCTGCGGCGCGATCTGGTCGACCCCCTGGAACTGATCTGCGATGCCGAGCTTCTCGCCGACGAGCTGGAGCGTGACGCCGGCGCCGCGAGACGCCGACTCCCAGCCGCCGAAGAGGAGGAGCCTCGAGGTGTCGAGCCCCGGGAGCGCCTTGACCGCGCCCGCGAGCCTCTCGGCCACCTCGTGCGCGTCGGTGAAGCCGCCGGCCGGCCCGTCGAGCGCGACGAGCTCGAACGGGACCTTCTGCCCGACCACCATCATGACCTGCTGCAGCTTCGCCTTGGGCCCGAGCGAGAGGAGGGTGACCTTCGAGCCCGGCGTCTTCGACGCGAGGTTCGCGGCCTCGTAGAGCGCGTGACCGGCCCACGGGTCGAGCACGGCCGGGAGCATCTGCTCGTTCTTCAGCCCGGGCCCCTGCGGCGTGGAGATGGGCTCGAGGGTCTGGAGCGGGTCTGGGACGATCGACCCGAGGACGACGATCTGGAATCCGGACATCTCAGTTCTCCGCGGAGTGGAGCCCGCCCGTGCCGGCGCGGAGCTGGAGGTTCACTTCATCGGTCCCGCCGAGGCGCTGGGTGCAGCTCCAGAGGCACGCGCCGCAGTGGACGCACTTCTCGCGATCGAAGGTGGGGACGCCGCCGTCGCCGGGGCGGATCGCCTCGGCCGAGCAGATCTCGAAGCAGACCTTCCGGTCGCACGCCCGGCAGAGCTCCGGCCTCGCGAAGACGACGTGGTCGGCGTAGCCGGCCGGCGCCTGGACTTTGCCGCCCATGAGCAGCGCGTCCTGGTGCGAGACGAGGAGGCTGCCGTCGTGCTCGATCGCGGGCCAGCCGGCGCGGTCCATGATCGCGTCGTGGAGCGGGACCCCCTTCGCCTCGCACGCCCGCCGGATCTCGGCGAGCTCTGCCGGGCCGATCCGGTCGGCCCAGTACGACTCGAGCGTGGCGACCTTGCCGGCCGGGTGGGCCGGCTCTTCGCCGAGGTAGAAGGCGCCGCCGGTCATCCCGGTGAGCGCCGTCCCGATCAGCCCGGAGAGGACGCCGTCCTGGAAGCCGTCCCGCGCGCGCTCGGCGACGCGCCCCTCCGCCTCTAGCCAGCTCGCACGCCGGCGCGCGACGTAGGTCGCGTCGAGGTTCTCGCGCGTGAGCGGCCGCTTCGCCTCGAGCAGCTCGATCACCGCCTCGCCGAGCTGGACGCCGCTCGTGAAGGCCTCGTCGACGCCGGAGTTGGTGAGGACGTTGGTCGTCCCCGAGCCCTCGCCGATGCGGGCGTAGCCGTCGCCCGCGAGGAAGGGCTCGCCACGCCGCCCCGACTCCAGGATCGACTTCGCCCCCCACGACCGGAGCTTCGCGCCAGCGAGCCAGCGCGAGAGGTAGGGGTGCTGCACGAAGTGCTGGAGGTAGCGGTAGGTGGTCCGGACCGGTGACTCGAGCCAGCTCGGCACGAAGATGCCGATCGAGGCGACGCGGTCCGGGTGGACGTAGAGGAAGCCGAAGATCTCCGGCTCGGGGAAGCCGAGCGTGTGGAGGACGGTCCCAGGCTGCAGGGTGGTGTCCTCCGGAAGGTCCACGACGAACTTCATCCCGACGGCCCAGTCGCGGCGGCCGTGGCTCCCGGCCGGGAGGCCGAGCTGCCGGTCGAGCTGGCGGCCGACGGCGCCGACGGGACCGTCACCCACGACGGTGAGCGCCGCGAGGACGTCCATGCCGGGCATGAAGGCGCCGCCGTCCGGGTTGCCCTGCTTGTCCACCCCCTGGTCGACGAGCCGGACCCCTGTCACCGCCCGCCCGTCCTCCCCGCCGAGGAGCGCCTCCGCCACCGGCGTGCCGGGCCAGATCTGGACCGTCCCGGAGGCGAGCACCTGCGAGCTCATGAACTGCATGAGCTGCCCCATCGAGAAGACGAAGCCGTCCTGCTTGTGGAGGAAGGAGGGCGCCCACGGCAGCTCGAGGGCGCTCGGGGCCGCGCCCACGACGAGCCGCGTCGCCTTGAGGAGCGCCTCGGCCGCCCGCAGCGCGCCGGAGCGGCGCGACGCGCCGATCGGATCGAAGAGCCAGACGACCTTCTCCTCCTTCACCGGCGCGGCCATCGGGATCTGCGAGGCGTCGAAGCCGGGCAGCCCGGCGCGGAGGCCGCGGGCGCGCGTGACGACGCCGGAGACGCCGAACGAGGCGTCGTCGGCGCGCTCGTAGCAGACCACCTGCAGCGGCAGGCCGGGCGCCGCCGCGCTCTCGAGCGCCACCTTCTCGGCGTCGGCGAGCCGGCGCGACAGCGTGGTGAGGAAGCCGGCCATCGCCGGGCCGAAGCCGACGCAGGCGATGTCGACCGCCATGGACTGCCTATCCATGTCTGGCTCCTAGACGGGGTAGTCGAGCGCCTCTGGGATCATCACCTTCGAGAGCGCCTCGGCGGCGCGATCCTTCGCGAGGTACGCGCCGGTGAGGCAGCCGTCGAGCTTGGCGCGGAGCGTCCGGAAGTCGGCCGCCCCCTCGCAGCCCACGCAGGGGCCCTGCTTGTCGGCGTGGGTGTGCAGCGCCTTGCTGCCGGGCGGCGTGAGCTCGGGGAAGATCTCCTCGAGCGACTCCATGTCGCTGACGGCCCAGCAGGCCTTCCGCTCGCCCTCGTCCCAGGACGGGTGGCGGTTGTAGCCGTGGACCAGCTCGGCGCAGATCCGGCCGACCTCGCCCGCCGCGCGCGTCGCCTGCACCTTGCTCAGGTCGGCGAAGAACCTCGCCGTGCCGGGGAGGGCGTCGCCGAGCGCCGCGGCGCCGTCCTCGGCGAGCCTGACCGCGTCGAGCACCTGGGCTCGCGACGCCACCAGCCAGGCGAGCGCGTCGGCGAGCTTGAAGCTGACGCCCTGGCGCGGCGACTGGAAGAGCTTCTGGCCGTTGGCGTCCACCGCCTTCTCGACGTGGCGGAAGGTCCAGAGCCAGAGCTCCATCGCGCTGGCCAGGCCGCAGGCGCCGGTGCCGGCGTGGGCGGACGAGAGGTGGCGCAGCTCGCGGATCCAGCTCTTCATCTGCGCGAGGAAGAGCGGCTGCGCCATCGTCACGGAGAGCTGGCGCCGCTGGACGGCCTCCGGCCCCTCGTAGGTGGCCTCGAGCTGCGCGTCCATCCACTTCTTGCCGAGGAAGCCGGGGCAGTCCTCGGTGATGCCGTAGCCGCCCATGAGCGAGACCGCCTCGCGCATCACCGTGGCGCCCTGCCCCGTGCACCAGAGCTTCGCGGCCGGGCAGAGGACGTTGGCGGCGGAGTCGAGGAGCGCGAAGCGGACCATCTCGTCCGCCTCCAGCTCGGCGATCCGGGCGTCCTGCTTGGCGCCGTGCGGGTGGGCCTTCAGCTCGAGCAGCTCGATCGCCTTCTCGTCCACCGCCTTCGCCCACTTCATCTGGGCGCGCATGCCCGTGATCCCCTGCGCCGCGAGCAGCGCGTCGCGCGTCCGCTCGAGCGGGTCGATCTCGTCGTAGATGCGCGAGGTGGCGAAGGAGAGGGACGCGGCCGCCTCGCCGGTCGCCCAGACCTCGACCAGCCGGTGGAGCGCGTCCTGCCGCTGCTGGATGCCCAGCTCGTACCTGACGGAGCCCGGCGCGGCCTGCTCAGCGCCGCGGAAGCGCTGGCGCTGGTAGCGGATGACCGGCTCGACCGCCGAGAGGAGCTTCGCGGCGGTCATGACCGCGACCGTGACGCGCGTCCGCTTGAAGACCGACTCGATGATCGTGGAGTGGTCGAAGTTCGGGACGATGACGCCGTCCTTCACCGTGTAGCCGCCGACGATGCGCGACGCAGGGACCTGCTGGCTGAAGATCGGATCGTTGGTGGAGGAGAGCTGGTGGACCAGCTTCTTCGTCGGCGTGCCCCGGTCGAAGGTGCCGGGGTCGGTCTCCTCGATGATCACCATGCAGCTCCCCTTGATCCGGGGATCCGCCGAGTCGACGGCGACGGTGACGAAGTTGGCGAAGCCCATGTTGGTGATGAAGCGGCCGCGCTTGTCCACCTGGAGGACCGGCTCCTGGCCGTCCTTCCAGTCGGCGATCTTCAGCTTGCCGGAGAGCATCCCGGTGTCGACGCCGACGTACGGGATCGGCTCGGTGAGCGCGAAGGCGGCGCGCCAGGCCTTCCGGTCCTCGCCCGGCTTCGGCGGCGTCGCGAGCGTCATGTAACGCTGGACCTGCTCGGGCGTCCCCTTCTCCTTGATCGGCGAGAGCCCGAGGAAGCTCGCGAGCGCTCCCGTCGCCGCGCCCGCGTCGACCCAGGCGAGCTCGAAGGCCGCGAGCCCCAGCGCCAGGTTCTTGGGGCCGGCGATGAAGCCGCCCTGCTCCGGATCCATGAACGACGCGGTGATGCCGGCGGCGTCGTAGTGCGCGAGCAGGTCGTTCTTCGCGGGGGTCCAGTCGTGGTCGTTCCAGCCGCCGCTGGCGGCGAGCCGCGCCACGGGCCCCCGCGCCACGCCGCGCGTGGACTGGACGAGCATCTGGATGTCGTACCGGTCGGTGAACCGCCACATGATCTGGCGGACGTCGTCGCCGGGGAGCGTCCGGAGCGTGTCGTTCTGGGCAGGTGCTGTGGTCGTGGCGGTTGCCGTGGGCATTCTCAGGATCCCCCGCGGAGTCGAGCGGCGGGGCCGCACGCTCGGTTTGGGTGGCTCTGCGACAAACAGGAGCGCGAAGGCTAGCAGAGGCGTGGCGGTGGGCCTGCGGCATTTTGCCTTTCTCAGGGCCAAACGCCGATTTAGCGATTCTGCGGCGCGCTGCGTCGCACACCTTTCCGTTCAGCTCCAGACGGGGCTGATTTCGCGTGGGCAATCCTGATGCGCGCGGCCACTACTGCGAGGAGCTCGAATCGTCCCCGACGGGCGCCGGTCTGGTGACCCGGACGCGGACCGAGCGCACGGCCCTGGGCGACGCCTCCTCCACCTCCAGCGTCACGCCCTTCCCGGCGTCGAGCTTCGCGCCGCGCTCGGGGACCGCGCCTGCGAGCGCGATGCAGAGCCCGGCGATCGTCGTGTAGTCGTCGCCCTCCGGCAGCTCGATCGAGAGCTCGCGGTTCAGGTCGCGGATCGGGGTGTCGCCACGCACGACGGCGTCCCCGGACGGCTCCCTGCGCACGAGCGACTCCGGCTGCTCCCACTCGGAGAAGATCTCCCCGACCAGCTCCTCGACGAGATCCTCCAGCGTGATCAGGCCGGCGACCCCGCCGTGCTCGTCCACCGCGATCGCGAGCTGGGTGCGGCGCTGCTGCATGTCGCGCAGGACCCGGACGGCGGGCGCCGTCTCGGGGACGAAGTGGACGGGGCGCAGGAGGTCGGGGAGCAGGATCAGCTCGCGCTCCCAGGCCAGCGACGCGAAGTCCTTCGCCATGACGTAGCCGACGACGTCGTCGAGCGTCCCGTCGTAGACCGGCATCCGCGCGCGCCCTTCCTCCAGCAGCATCCGCCGCAGCTCCTCCTGCGAGGCGTCCACTGGGAGCGCCACGATCCGGTTGCGCGGGACCATCACGTCTGAGGCGTGCAGGTCGCGGAAGGCGAGCGCGCGCCCGGCGATCTCGGCGGTGGACGCGTCCAGCTCCCCGGTCTTCCCCGCCTCCTCCACCAGCTGCTCCAGCTCCTCCGGGGAGAGGCGCGACTCGGTGAAGTTGGTCCGGTCCCCGAGCGGGCGGAGGATCAGGTTGGACGCGCCGGTGAGGAGCCAGACGAAGGGGCGCGCGAAGCCGGCGAGCGCGAGGAGCGGGCGCCCCGCGGCGAGCGCGATCGGCTCCGGCGACCGCATCGCGACCGACTTGGGGACCAGCTCCCCAAGCACGATCGAGAGGAAGGAGACGAGGGCGATGACGAGGCCGAGCGCGAGCTGATCGGCGTAGGGCGCGAGCGGGCCGATCCGCGCGACGGCCGGCGCGAGCCGCACGGCGAGGGAAGCGCCGCCGAACGCCGCCGCGGTGGCCGACACCACCGTGATCCCGACCTGCACGGTCGCGAGGAAGCGCTCGGGCTCGTCGCGCAGCCGCTGCACCGCGCGCGCGGAGCGCCGCCCCTCGTCGACGAGGCTGGCGAGCCGCGTGCGGCGCACCGTGACGATGGCGATCTCCGCGGCGGCGAAGACCGCGTTGGCGCCGATCAGGGCGAGGATGATTACGAGCTCGTGGACGATGGCGTGCTCCCTCTACCGCCCCAGCACGAGGTCGATCCCGACGAAGACCAGCGTGAGCTGCCTCGCCGAGACGCGCCCCGCGCGCTCTGTCAGGGCGTCGCGGTCCATTCCGAGCGCAGCAGCGTGCGCCGCGCTGAGGCTGCCGCGAGCGGCTCGAGGCGGGTGTCCACGTCGTCGGCGATCCGGTTCAGCGCCTCGGTGATCCCCTCGGGTTCGTGGCGGGCGACGTACTCGGCCACGGCCTCGGCGAAGAAGGCGCTTCGGGACATCTTCAGCCGCCGCGCGAGCCGCTCGGCGTCCTCGAAGACCTCGTCGGGGAGCGAGACTGCCGTCTTCATGCCGGCAGTATGACCGACGGAATGGGGCAGGTCCACAGGGCCCGCGGGGAGCCGTCGAGAGCCCAAGCGGGCCGAGCCCCCGGTGATGCGGGCGCGAGGATCCTACGGGGTTCGGCGCGCGGCGCCCTCGACGAGGCGGTAGAGCCGCGTGATCTCCGTCGAGCGGGCGGCGTGGAGCGGGTCGGAGGTGTCGCGTGCGCGAGGGTGCGACGGCGCCGCCTCGAGGACGCCTTCGACCGTCAACCCGACGCGCGCGGCGAGCGCCTCCAGGTGACCTGGCCGCCTCAGCCCAAGCCGCTCGGCGAGATCGGAGACGACGATCCATCCCTCGCCGCCGGGGCCGAGCCGGACGGGGAGGTCGGCGACGATTCGGTCGAGCAGGGTCCCTGACGGATCGTAGACCGCGCGGTCGAGGAGCCCCACGGGCTCCGCCGGGATCCAGGGCGGGTTGGAGACGACGAGGTCGGCCCGGCCGCCTGCGTAGAGGTCGGCCTCGTGCACGTCGATCAGGCCGGCGAGGCCGAAGCGGGCCGCGTTCTCGCGGGCGCAGGCGACCGCGCGGGGCTCGATGTCGGTGGCGACGACCCTGGCGCCCCGCTGCGCGAGGAGGATCGCGAGGACGCCGGTCCCCGTGCCGACGTCCTGGGCGAGCTTCCCCTCCACCGGCCACCGCGCGCACGCGCGGGCGACGAGGTCGACGTACTCGCCGCGCACCGGCGCGAAGACGCCGTAGTGCGGGTGCACGCGCGCGCCGTCGCCGAGCGCTGGGACGAGCACCCCCTTCGCCCGCCACTCGTGCGCGCCGATCATCCCGAGGAGCTCGCGGAGCGGCAG
>JBAVTL010000564.1:0-2546 GCA_049696175.1 Anaeromyxobacteraceae bacterium | reverse complement strand
CGGTTAGCTCGCCCGGTGAGAAGGCGACGCAGACGCCGGCGTCAGCCGGGGCGGCCGGCGCGCGCGCCGCGGCGAGCGCCACGGTCAGCGTCATCGCGAGCCTGGACGCATGCCCCGGCATCGGATCCTCAGTGGTAGTACGCGAGCGTCGCGGAGACGCGGCGCTCCGGGCGCTCGGCGCCCGGGAACTGGCTCGTCCGGTCGTCGAGCGCGTTCGAGACGGCGAGTGAGAGGTCGACCCCGTTGCCGATCGCGTACCCGGCGCGCGCGTGCAGCATCACGAAGTCGCCGAGGCGCGTCTCCACGAAGGGGCTCGTCGGCGTCGAGCCCTCGCCTACGCGGGCCGTCACCGAGGGGCCGAAGTACTGCGCGTCGGCGGTGAGGTACGCCCCCGCGGGCAGCTCGACGCGGGCGCCCGCGCTGAGCTTGTGGCGCGGCGAACCCAGCGGGTCGACGTGGTACGGGTAGACGTTCGCGCCCGGGCCGATGAACCCGTAGCTCGCGTACGCCGAGCAGGTCCGACGCACCGACACGTCGAGCCCGGCCTCGCCGCCCCACGCGGTGAACGGGTTGTTGTTCCCCCACGGCACTCCGGCGAGCGACGCGTTCGCCGGATCGAGGCTGATCCAGTCGGTGAAGCGGTAGACGAAGGTGTTCGCGAAGGCGCGGAGCCACCGGGTGAGCCCGCCCGCCCACCCCAGCTCGCCGTAGAGCACGTGCTCGGGAGACAGGCCCTGGTTCCCGATCACGGACAGCGTGCTGGAGGCCGCGAAGTCGGCGAAGTAGTGCACGTGGTGCGGGTTGTTGTAGCCGGTGTTGAAGGCGGCGCGGAGCTGGTGCCCCTCGACGGGAGACCAGACGACCGAGACGCGCGGCGAGACGCTGAGGCGGCCGAGCGTCCCGCGATCCAGGCGCAGGCCGGTGGTGAGTCGCCAGCGCCCGAGCAGCAGCTCCGTGCTCGCGAACCCGGCGCCGTTCCAGAGCTCGCGCTCCCCCGACGTGATGTTCGACGAGAGGGTGTTCAGCCTGAGCTCGCCGCCCCAGCGCCCCTGCAGCGGCATGCCGTGAATCGTCGTCCGGAGCTCGTGGTGGAGTTGTGCATACGGCGTCTGGTAGGTCGCCTCGAAGTCCCCCGTCCGGTTCGGGAACGTCGGGGATCGGATGCGCCCGGTGTTCCAGACCAGGTCGAGGTTCAGGTCGCCGCCGGGCGAGCCCGGACCGCCGAGCCCCTGGCGCGCGCGGGCGCGGACGTAGGCGAGGGTCGCGCCGAACCTGTCGACCGCGTCGCCGAGCGGGATCATGTCCACGTCGCCGTGCATCGCGCCGGCCTCCAGCGAGGCCTCGCTGCTTGCGCTGGGGCTGTAAGTGGCGGTCAGGGTGCCGCCGCCTGCCGCCGCCGGGGAGCGGCCCGACGGCTGGTACAGGGTCAGCTGGCGAGCGGTGCCGGTCGCGCGGAGCCTCCAGGGGCCGGTGATGGCGCCGTAGCGCGCTGCCACCCGGCCGTCGCCGGGGAGGCCGGCGTCCACCCGCGCCTCGGGGAACGGGTAGTCCGCCGCGGAGCGGGTGATGACGTTGATCGTCCCTAGCATCGCCTTGTTCCCGTAGACGGACGCCCCGGGGCCGAGGACGATCTCGATCCGCTCGATGTCGAGGATGGAGACCGGCAGCATCTCCCAGCTCGTGCCGCCGAAGAAGTCGATGTAGGCGGTGCGCCCGTCAACCAGCACGAGGATCCTATCCGAGACCTCGTACGCGAAGCCGCGCATCCCCAGCTGCCCGTCGGTGGCCGAGATGAGCCGGACGTCGAGCCCGGGCACCCGCCGCAGGAGCTCGGGGAGCGAGGGGGCGCCGCTCCGGCGGATCTCCTCGGCGGTGATGACGAAGGTGGTCGAGGGGGACTCGGAGACGCGCGAGGCCTGCCCGGCGGGAGTCACCACCATGGGGTCCCAGAACTCGGGCGCGGTGGTGTCAGCGGGCTGGGCCGCCCCCGTGCCGGCCCAAAGGGAGGTGAGGACGATCCCGAGCAGCGGCGAGAGTGGACGCGCCATGAGTGCCGCCTCCCAAGTGCAAGAATCGTGGCCGGATTGTACCCCTTCCCGACGGTGAATTGGCCACACGCCCCACACCGTCCGGTGTGGCGCCACACGGTGCCGTGGGGGCGCCAGGCTGGCGCCGGTGGCGGAGGCTGGCGCGTTTGCTCGCGATCCCGCCGAGGCACGGGAGGTGCTTTGCAACGAAGCATGAACGGAACTCCGACGAGCCTGGCGGACCTCGAGCTGCGCGTTCGCCACCTGCTGTCGATGGGCCACCCGAACGCCGCCGCGACGTCGGTCCTGGAGCTGCTCGGCCCGGGCGTGCTCCGCTACCTCTGCACGATGCTCCCCGAGGATGACGCCTGCGACGCCTTCTCCGACTTCCAGCAGAGCGTCTGGCGGGGGCTCCCGCGCTTCCGGTGGGAGTGCCCGCTCCGCGCCTGGTGCTACCGCCTCGCCTGGCACTCGGCGGTGCGCTGCATGCGCGACGGCTACCGGCGCCGGCGGGAGCCG
>JBAVTL010000563.1:0-14102 GCA_049696175.1 Anaeromyxobacteraceae bacterium | reverse complement strand
CTCCGTCGAAGGTGGTTCAGGACGTCGGTCCGCGTGACGAGCCCGACGAAGGCGTCGCCGTCGATCAGGATCGGCACCATCCCGGCGGCCAGCAGCGGCAGGAGGCGCGCGAGCGGCGTGGAAGGGGAGACCGTCTCTAGCCGGGAGGTCATGACGTCCCGGACCGTATCGCCGAAGTGCTTCCCGTCGTCCAGCGTCGCGGCGAGGAGGTCCGACTCGTCCACGATCCCGACGATCCGCTTCCCCTCGACCACGGGCAGCTGCGAGACGCCGTGGATCTTCATCCGCGCGAAGGCGCTCGCGAGCGTGTCGGACGGCTGCACCGTCACGACCGAGCCGTCCGAGAAGCGGCGCGTGACGAGGTCGCGCAGATCGCCCGTCGCCTCCCGCGCGCCGAAGCCCTGGTCGACCATCCACGCGTCGTCGAACTGCTTGGACAGGTACTTGTTGCCGCTGTCGCAGACCAGCGAGACGACCCGCTTCGGCGACGACTGCTCGCGGCAGTACCGGAGCGCCGCCGCGAGGAGCGTCCCCGACGAAGAGCCGGCGAGCACCCCCTCCTCGCGCAGCAGATCGCGCGCCGCCTGGAGGCTCTCGCGATCCGGGATCGTGTAGGCCTTCCGAACGCGCGACAGGTCCGCGATGGGCGGGATGAAGTCCTCGCCGATCCCCTCCACCAGCCAGGAGCCGGCCTTCCCGAGCTTGCCGGTCTTCACGTAGCCGGCGAGGACCGAGCCCTCCGGATCGGCGAGGACCATCTCGCAGGAGGGGGCGGTCCGCCCGAAGAAGCGCGAGAGGCCGGTGATGGTGCCGCCGGAGCCGACGCCGCAGACCATCGCGTCGATCCGGCCGTCGAGCGCGCGCAGGATCTCGGGGCCGGTCGTCCGCTCGTGCGCGAGCGGGTTGGCCGGGTTCCCGAACTGGTTCGCGTAGAAGGCACCGTCCTCGCGTGCGATCCGCTCGGCCATGTCCTGGTAGTAGTCGGGGTGCCCCTTCTCGACGTCGGAGCGCGTGATGATCACCTCGACGCCGAGCGCCTTCAGGTGGATCACCTTCTCCCGGCTCATCTTGTCGGGGATGACGAGCGTCAGGTGGTACCCCTTCCGCGCCGCCACGAGCGCGAGCCCCAACCCGGTGTTCCCGGCGGTGGCCTCGACGATGCGGCGTTGCCCGGGACCGAGCTTCCCCTCCTCCTCGGCCGCGTCGATCATGGAGCGGCCGACCCGGTCCTTGATGGAGCCTCCCGGGTTCTGGCTCTCGAGCTTCAGGAAGAGCTCGCACGGCCCGGTCTCGAACCGGTCGACGCGGACGACGGGGGTGTTGCCGATCAGGTCGAGGGTGGTCCGAGCAGTCATGCGCAGCCTCAGTGCGGTTGTGGTCAACGCCTCGCGCGGCGATCGTTCCCTATCGGATTAGTATGGATTGGACCCTGCTGTCGAGTGGCCCTCGCATGGAGCCTGTAATAACGGCACCTTGGGTGGCGACGGCGAGGGAGGCCGTGCGAGAATGCGCGCTCCATGCTCGTCGCCTACGCCACCGGCCACGGCTTCGGCCACATGACGCGGCTCTGCGAGATCCTGCGCGCCGTCCGGGAGCGCGCGCCCGCGCTGCCGATCACCTTCGTCGGGACGGTCCCGGAGCGGCTGGTGCGGCGCGCCGTTCCGGGACCGCTCTCCTTCCGCGCCGTCGCGGCGGACGTCGGGCTCGTGCAGCGCGACGCGCTGGAGATCGACGAGGTCGCCAGCGCGGCTCGCTGCGCCGAGTTCGACGCGACCTGGGAGCGGCGGGTCGCCGTGGAGTCGGACTTCCTGCGGTCGTCGGGCGCGCGGCTCGTCCTCGCCGACATCCCGGCGCTCCCGTTCGAGGCGGCGGCGCGCGCCGGGATCACCGCCGTCGGCGCGAGCAACTTCTCCTGGGACTGGATCTACCGCCACCTCGCGAGGCGCCATCCCTCCCTCGCGGCGTCGGCGGACCGCGCGGCCCGCGCCTACTCGAGCGCGGCGCTGCTGCTGGAGTTGCCGTTCGCCGGGGAGCTCGGCGTCTTCCGGAACCGCGAGCCCGTCGGGTTCGTCGCCCGCCGGCCGCGCGTGGAGCGTGGCGAGGCCCGCCGCAGGCTCGGACTCGACGACCGGCCCGCGGTGCTGGTCTCCTTCGGCGGCGTCGGCCTTCCCGGGCTCACACCGGCCGTCCTCTCCCGCGAGGCCGACTTCCGCTTCCTCTGGCCCGCGGAGCTGGAGGCGGACCGGCTCGACGCGCTGGGGCTCCACTACCCCGACGTCGTCGGCGCCGTGGACACCGTCGTCACGAAGCCGGGCTACGGGATCGTCACCGACGCGATCGCCGCAGGGACGCGGCTCGTCTACACCGAGCGCGGCGACTTCCCCGAGTACCCGATCCTCGTGGAGGGGATGGCGCACCACCTCGCCTGCGTCCACGTCGGCAACGACGACCTGCGCGCGGGCCGGATCGGGGAGGCGATCCGTCGCGTGCTGTCCCTCCCCATGCCCACGAAGCCGGACCTCGAGGGTGCCGGCCGGGCGGCGGAGCGGCTCCTGGGGCTGCTCGGGCCCTGACGCCGCAGGCTTCGGGTCGCTTGCGGCGAACCGCCGGAAAGGTTGCGCGCCCGTCTGAAACGACGACGCCCGGCACCAGGCCGGGCGTCGCGTATTCGTTGGTTGCCCAGCGAGCTACCTGGCCGCGGGCGCCCGAACAGGCGCGGGCGCCGGTGCCGGAGCCGGAGCCGCGGCGGGGACGACCTCCTGGATCTTCTTGTTCGCCCCCTCGGCCTTCTCGTCGGCCTCCTTGGCCTTCGCCTCGACCTTCTGCGTGCCGGCCTTGGCCTTCCCGATCGCCTTCGCCTTGCCGGCCTTCCCCGTCCCCTTCACGGCTGCGGCCTTCTCGTGCCCCAGCGCCTTCGCCTCGCCCACCTTCGCGCCGGCCTCCGGGCTCACGGCGGTCGCCTTATCCTGGGCCTTGGTCGCGGCCGCGTCGCCCTTGGCCTCGACCTTCTCGGTGGCCCCGACGGCCTTCGTATCCGCAACGGCGCTCCCCTCGGCGGCCTTCGCCTTGGCCTTGTCGAGGTGGCCAGCGGCGGCGGCGGGGATCTGGGCCTGGGCGGGGACGGCGAAGCCCATCAGCGCGGCGAGGACCAGCGGGGAAGCGGACGCGATCTTCATGATTGTGGCTCCTGGGTTTCGGGCCTGCGGAAGCGCGGCCCAAGCTGGAATCGATATCATGCGCCGCAAGCCCAAGCGCCGACCCGTATGGGACGCGAAGCGCCGAACGAACCGAGCGCCGCCCGGCCCTCCAGGAGGAGGTGCCGAACGGCGCTCGAGCCCTACCTTCGCCTCGCCGTCAGAACGAGTAGCGGATGCCGAGCCCCAGCGCCTGCGGCTCGGCTCCCGCCGGGGTCTTGCCCGCCACCGCGGGCGAGCCGCCGATGGGGAGCGTGTACTGGGCGTTCCTCTCGTTGAAGATCCTCGTGTACGAGACGTACGCGTGCGCCGCCTTCGCGAGGTGGTACGCGTAGCCGACCGTGATCTGCGTCGCGCCGGTGTCGGGGGCGTCGCCGGAGCCGCCGCCCTGGAGCTCGCCGTCGGCCTCGCCCGCGCTGTCGTACCGGGCCCGGAGCTCGTGGTCGCCGAGCCGATGCTTGGCGGAGACCTGCCACGCGAGCCGCTTGGCCTCCTTGACGTCGCCGACGGCGGCGTTGTCCTGCGTGAAGACGAGCTGGTCCACGAGGACGCCGAACGTCGTCGCGCCGGCCGGCGTGTCGAGCTGATAGCCCGCGCCGACACGCCACGCCGAGTCGACCGTGTTGTGGGTGGTCGGATTCCCGGCGACGACGGCGAGGCCATAGGAGTCGTAGTGACGCTCGTAGGCGGCGAGCAGCGAGAGCCCCTCCCACTCGTAGTTGACCCCGCCGGAGACGAGCTGCGGGATCGAGGAGCCCTTGGCGTCCGCGTTCTCGCTGGCCGAGTACTGGAGCTTCACGCTGACGCCGTAGACCTTCGGTGAGTGGTAGGCGACCGAGTTGTTGGCGCGGACGTCGAAGCCGCCGACCGTCGCGGTGGAGCTGGTCGACCAGCCGCCGCTCCGGTAGTTGAAGCCGGGGCTGCCCAGGATGGCCTGGTACCCGAACGCGTCGGTGTTCTGGAACGGATCGTCAGCCTTGGTGCCGTACGCCGCCGCCTTGAAGGGCGTGTCCCAGTTTCCGTAGAAGAGCGTCCCGTACTGGCTCTGGACGCCGACGCGGCTGTTCCGATTGCAGATACCCTTGACGTCGATCCCGTCGATGGACGCGCTGGTCTCGCACTGGCCGATGACCGTGAGGCCGCCGACCACCTCGGCTTGAGCCTTCACGCCGACGTTGGACGAGTCGATCGAGACGGCGTTGCGGGCGCTGACGCTCTCGGCGGGGTTGGTGGCGCCCTTGGCCTGCGTGATCTGGAAGTTGGCGTTCAGCGTGCCGTAGACCGTCACGCCCGGGGACTTTGCGGCCGGCGCCGGGGCAGGAGCGGCAACGGGCACGACAGCAGCCGCCGCGGGCGCGCCGCCAGGCGCCGGAGCGGCCGTCGCGGCGGCCTCCTGGGCGGAGGTGGACGCCGTGGTGAGGATGAGCGCCGCCGCAGCGGCGATGCGAAGGGAGTTCCCGATGTGAGTGGTCATGGCTACTTTCCTGGGGTGTAGATCTGGTCGAAGACGCCGCCGTCGGAGAAGTGGGCCGCCTGCGCCTTGTCCCAGCCCCCGAAGGCCTCGTCGATTGTGAAGAGCTTCACCTGCGTGAACTCGCCGGCGTGACGCTTCGCGACCTTGGGGTCGCGGGGGCGGTAGTGGTTCTTCGCCGCGATCTCCTGCCCCTCCTCCGTGTAGAGGAACTTGAGGTACGCCTCCGCCACCGCGCGCGTGCCGCGCCGGTCGACGACCTTGTCCACCACCGCGACGGGCGGCTCGGCCAGGATGCTCGACTTCGGGACGACGATCTGGAACTTCCCCTTGCCCAGCTCCTGGACGGCGAGGAAGGCCTCGTTCTCCCACGCGAGCAGCACGTCGCCGATGCCGCGCTCGACGAAGGTGGTGGTGGAGCCGCGGGCGCCCGAGTCGAGGACCGGGACGTTCTTGAAGAGCGCCTTCACGAACTCCTGTGCCGTGGCGTCCGTGCCGCCCTTCTTCGCCTTGGCGTGAGCCCACGCCGCGAGGTAGTTCCAGCGCGCCCCGCCGGACGTCTTCGGGTTGGGCGTGATCACCTGGACGCCCGGCTTCACGAGATCGTCCCAGTCCTTGATCCCCTTGGGGTTGCCGGTCCGGACGAGGAAGACGATGGTCGAGGTGTAGGGAGACGCGTTCTGCGGCAGCCGCTTCTGCCAGTCGGAGGCGATGAAGCCCGCCTTCGCCACGGCGCCGATGTCCCAGGCCAGCGCCAGCGTCACCACGTCGGCCTCGAGCCCGTCGATGACGGCGCGCGCCTGCTTGCCGGAGCCGCCGTGCGACTGCTTGACGCGGAGGCTCTGGCCGGTAGTCGCCTTCAGGTGCTTCGCGAAGGCGGCGTTGAACTCCTCGTAGAGCTCACGGGTCGGGTCGTACGACACGTTGAGCAGGGTCACCTCGCCAGGCGCGGCGGCGCTCGCCCGCGACCCCGGCGCGAGCAGCGCGCCGACGGCGATCAGCACCGCGGCGGCCTGGCTCAAGAACCTCTTCGGAACGGGCTGCATGGCTTCTCCTCCTCCTGGCGGCCGGTCAGTCCGGCGCGTCCTCCGTTATGGCGGATGCCCTTCTCATTTCACGGCACGGTCCGGATGTCAAGCCGCAGCGGAGGATTGTCCGTTGTGACGGACGGGCCGGCTCGGCTCCCTAGAGTCCGCTGGAGGTGAGGCTGTCCAGCTCGCCGTCGGGCACCGGGAAGACCCGGGCGCGCCGCGGCGAGAGGTGGACGCGGTCGCCGGCGGCCAGGGCGAGCGCCTCGCTGCGCGGCAGATCCAGCTCGACCTCCACGCCGTCGCCGTAGCCCGGCGCCGAGAGCTCGACGCGGACCGCCGAGCCGAGGGGGACGAGCCGATCGACGCGCGCCTCGAAGCTGCCGGGGACGGCGGCGCGGTGGATCTCGATCTCGTGCGGGCGCACGTAGACGTGGGCGCGCGACCTCGCCTCGGCCCCGGGGACGGAGAAGACCAGGTCGTTGACGACCGCGCGCTCCGCCTCCACGCGCCCCTGGAAGACGTTGACGGCGCCGAGGAAGCGCATGACGAAGGCGCTGGCGGGGCTCTCGAACACCTGGGACGGGCTGCCGACCTGCTCGATCCTCCCGGCGTTCATCAGGACGATCCGGTCGGCCACCTCGAAGGCCTCCTCCTGGTCGTGCGTGACGAAGATGGAGGTCACGTGCAGCTCGTCGTGCAGCCGCCTCAGCCAGCGGCGCAGCTCGTCGCGCACCCGCGCGTCGAGCGCGCCGAACGGCTCGTCGAGGAGCAGGAGCCGGGGCTCGGTGGCGAGCGCGCGGGCCAGCGCGACGCGCTGCCGCTGCCCGCCGGACAGCTGGTGCGGATACCGGGATCGGTAGTTCTCCAGCTGGACGAGGCCGAGCAGCTCGCTGACCCGGGCCGCGACCGCCTCCCTCGGGGCCCTCCGGACGCGGAGGGCGAAGGCGACGTTCTCCTCGACCGTCATGTGGCGGAAGAGGGCGTAGTGCTGGAAGACGACGCCGACGTTCCGCTCGCGCGCGGACCGCGCCGAGAGGCTCTCGCCCGAGTGGAGCACGTCCCCCGCGTCGGGCTGCTCCAGCCCGGCGATGATCCTGAGGAGGGTGGTCTTCCCGCAGCCCGAGGGGCCGAGGAGCGCGACCAGCTCTCCCTCGGGGATCTCCAGCGACACGTCGCGGAGGACCGGGTTCCCGTCGAAGGACTTCTGGATGCCGCGGATTGCGATGCTCATGTGCTGCTCCGTTGGGCGGCTGCGCGGTCCGACTCCTGCTTCCACTCGAGCGCCTTCTTGACGACGACGGTGGCGAGCGCCAGGAGGAAGAGGAGCGACGCGACGGCGAAGGCCGCCTGGAACTGGTACTCGCTGTAGAGGATCTCGACGTGCAGCGGGATGGTGTTGGTCTCCCCGCGGATGTGGCCGGAGACGACCGAGACCGCGCCGAACTCCCCCATCGCGCGCGCGTTGCACAGGATGACGCCGTAGAGGAGGCTCCACTTGATGTTCGGGAGCGTGACGCGGCAGAAGATCTGCCAGCCGCTCGCGCCGAGGACGTGGGCCGCCTCCTCCTCCTCTAGCCCCTGCGCCTCCATGAACGGGATGAGCTCCCGCGCCACGAACGGGAAGGTGACGAAGACGGTGGCGAGCGCGATGCCGGGGACGGCGAAGACGATCTTGTAGCCGTGCTCGATGAGCCAGGGACCGAACCAGCCGTGCGCTCCGAAGAGCAGGATCGTCACCATGCCCGAGATGACGGGCGAGACCCCGAAGGGGAGGTCGATGAGCGAGACCAGCAGGTTCTTTCCGCGGTAGCGGAAGCGGGTCACCGACCACGCGGCGGCGACGCCGAAGACCGTGTTGAGCGGCACCGAGATGGCGGCCACGGTCAGGGTGAGCCTTATCGCCGCGAGCGCGTCCGGGTCGCGGATGGCCTCCAGCCAGAGCGCCGTGCCGCCCCTGAGCGCCTCGTAGAGGACCGCGGCCGCCGGGACGAGGACGAAGGCTGCGAGGAAGACGAGCGCCCCGGCGATGAGCCCTCGTCGGACCCACGGCGGGTCCTCGGTGGCGATGCGCGCGCGGCTCATGTCGTGCCCGTCCTCTCCCGCGTCCACGCCTGCAGCCGGTTGATGGCGAAGAGGAGCACGAAGGAGGCGGCGAGCAGGACCGTCGCGATGACCGACGCCCCCACGTAGTCGAACTGCTCGAGCCGCGTCATGATCAGGAGCGGCGCGATCTCCGTGCGGGCCGGCATGTTCCCGGAGATGAAGACGACCGAGCCGTACTCGCCGAGCGCCCGCGCGAAGGCCAGCGTGAAGCCGGTGAGCGCCGCCGGGACGATCGCCGGCAGGATCACGCGCCGGAAGGTCTGCCAGCGCGAGGCCCCCAGCACCGCCGCCGCCTCCTCGAGCTCGGGGTCGAGGTCCTCGAGCACGGGCTGGACCGTCCGGATGACGAAGGGCAGCCCGATGAAGGTGAGGGCCACGACGACCCCGAGCGGTGAGAAGGTGACCTTGATCCCGAGCGGCTCGAGGTAGCGCCCGATCCAGCCGTTCTGCGCGTAGACGGCCGTGAGCGCGATGCCGCTCACCGCCGTGGGGAGCGCGAAGGGCAGGTCGACGATGCCGTCGATGAGGCTCCGCCCCGGGAACCGGTAGCGCGCGAGGACCCACGCGACCAGGACGCCGAAGAGGACGTTGACCGCCGCGGCGGCGAAGGAGGCGCCGAAGGAGAGCCGGTAGGAGGCGAGCGCCCGCGGCGAGGCGGCCACCGCGACCGCCTGGTCCCAGCCCGCGCCGCTCGCCCGGAAGGCGAGGGTCGAGAGCGGCAGGAGGACGACGAGGCTCAGGTAGAGGACCGTGAAGCCGGTGGAGAGGCCGAAGCCGGGGAGCACGCCGCGCGTGCGCGCGACGCTCACTTCGCCCCCCCGCGCAGGTGCAGCCCGCACTCGGTCTTCTCCCGCCCACGCCAGCGGCCGGACCGGGGATCCTCCCCCGGCTTCACCGGCGTCGTGCACGGGGCGCAGCCGATGCTCGAGAACCCCTGCTCGTGGAGGGGGCTCGTGGGGATCTCCAACCGCTCGAGGTGCGCCCAGACGTCGTCGCTCTTCCAGGCGGCGAGCGGGTTCACCTTCACGAGGCCGAACCGTGCGTCCCACTCCACGACCTTCGCGTTGGCCCGCTCCGGCGTCTGGTCGCGCCGGATCCCGGTCACCCATGCGTCGAGCGCCCCGAGCGCGGCCCGGAGCGGCCGCACCTTGCGGGCCTCGCAGCACGCGTCGGGGTCGGCCTGCCAGGGCGGCGGCTTACCCGGCTCGACCGCGCGCGGCGCGTCGGAGGTCACCGCGGCGATCTTCAGCCCGTAGCGCTCCTCCAGGCGCGCCCAGAGCGCGTAGGTCTCGGCGAAGAGGAAGCCGGTGTCGAGGGTGAAGGCGTCGACCGGCAGCCGCTCCCGCGTGATGAGCTCGAGCAGGAGGTTGTCCTCCGGCCCGAAGCTGGTCGCGAGCGCGATCTTCCCCGGGAAGTGGGGCGCGATGGCCGCCAGGATCTCGCCCGGTGCACGCCCCTCCAGCTCCTCCGCCCAGCGGGCGATCTGCTCCAGGCTCACGGTGGCGCTCACAGGATCATCCCCGCTCCGACGGTGTCGTTGGTCGCCTCGTCCACGACGATGAAGGCCCCGGTCTCCCGGTTCTCGGCGTATGGGTCGGCGAAGACCGGCTGCGCGAGCTTCAGGGTCACCCGCGCGATGTCGTTGAGGGCCAGGCTCGACGCCGCGCCGCGCTCCAGCGTGTTGACGTCGATCCGCCACTCGATCCCGGCGAGCGCGGCCTTCGCCTCGCGGGTGGTGTGGCGGACGAGGTAGCGGCGCCCCGCCTCCAGCGGCCGCTCGTGCATCCAGCAGAGCATGGCGTCGAGCGTCTTCGTCTGCGGCGGCGCCTCGCCCGCCCGGACGAGCAGGTCACCGCGCGAGATGTCGAGCTCCTCGTCGAGCAGGAGCGTCACCGACTGCTCGCTCGTGGCCGACGCGAGCCGGCGGTCCCCCAGCAGGATCTCCTTCACGCGCGCGGTCCGGCCGGACGGCAGGTGCTGGACTTCGTCTCCGGTCTGGATCGCCCCCGACGCGACCCTCCCTGCGTACCCGCGGAAGTCGTGGTGGTCGGCGCTCTGCGGCCTGCAGACCCACTGCACCGGGAAGCGGAAGCGCTCCAGCCGCTCCGCGTGCTCCGCCGGCGCGCCCTCCAGGATCTCCAGGAGCGTGGGCCCGGCGTACCAGCCCAGGTTGGCGCCACGCTCGACCACCATGTCCCCCTTCAGCGCGGAGAGCGGCACGAAGTGGACGTCACCGATCCCGAGCCTGGACGCGAAGTCGCGGTAGTCCGCGACGATCCGGTCGAAGCTCTCCTGGGACCAACCGACGAGATCCATCTTGTTCACCGCGACGACGAGGTGCGGGATGCCGAGGAGGTGCGCGAGGTAGGAGTGGCGGCGGGTCTGCGTGACCACCCCCTTGCGCGCGTCCACCAGGATCACCGCGAGGCTCGCGGTGGAGGCGGCCGTCACCATGTTGCGCGTGTACTGCTCGTGCCCCGGAGAGTCCGCGATGATGAACTTCCGGGTGCCGGTCGAGAAGTAGCGGTAGGCGACGTCGATGGTGATCCCCTGCTCCCGCTCGGCCTGGAGCCCGTCGGTCAGCAGCGAGAGATCCACCTCGCCGAGCCCGCGCTTCTTCGAGGTCTTCTCGATCGCGTGGAGCGCGTCGGCGAGGATCGAGCGCGTGTCGTGCAGGAGCCTCCCGATGAGGGTGCTCTTGCCGTCGTCGACGCTCCCGGCGGTGAGGAAGCGGAGGAGCCCGTCGTGGGCGGGCCCCGGGCGCGGCGTGGAGACTGCGGCGAGGGCGGCCACTAGAAGTACCCCTCCTTCTTGCGCTGCTCCATCGAGGCCTCGGAGGTCTGGTCGTCGAGGCGCGTCGCGCCCCGCTCGGTGATGGTGGTGGTGGCCGTCTCGGCGACGATCTCCTCCACCGTGGTCGCCGTGGACTCCACGGGGGCGGTGCAGGTGATGTCGCCGACCGTCCGGAAGCGGACGGAGACGATCTCGACCGCCTCGCCCGCGCGTGGAGGCGTGACGGGGGTGACGGGGACGAGCGCGCCGCCGCGCCGGACCACCTCGCGCCGGTGGGCGAAGTAGATCGAGGGCAGCGCGAGCCGCTCGCGCGCGATGTACTGCCACACGTCCAGCTCGGTCCAGTTGGAGATTGGGAAGGCGCGGATGTTCTCCCCCTTGTGGATCCGGGCGTTGTAGAGGCTCCAGAGCTCGGGGCGCTGGTTCTTGGGGTCCCACTGGCCGAACTCGTCGCGGAACGAGAAGACCCGCTCCTTCGCCCGCGCCTTCTCCTCGTCACGCCGCGCGCCGCCGATGCAGGCGTCGAACTCGTGCTCGGCGATGGCGTCGAGGAGCGTGACGGACTGGTGCTTGTTCCGCGGCTCGGTGGGGCTCTTGAGGACGATGCGCCCCTGCCGGATCGAGTCCTCCAGGGACCGGACGATGAGCCGCTCCCCCAGCTCCGACGCGCGCCGGTCGCGGAAGTCGGTCACCTCGGCGTAGTTGTGGCCGGTGTCGATGTGCAGGAGCGGAAAGGGGAAGCGGGCCGGCCGGAAGGCCTTCTCGGCGAGCCGCAGGAGGCAGACCGAGTCCTTCCCCCCCGAGAAGAGCAGGACGGGGTTGGCGCACTGGCCGGCCACCTCCCGGAGGACGTGGATCGCCTCGGCCTCGAGCCAGTCGAGGTGCGAGAGGGCGGCGGTGGCCCGGGCTGGAGCCGTGGCCGGTGACGGCGCCTCGGCGTCGCGGCCGTGACGGGTGCGGGCCGGGGGTGGTGACTCCACGGCGAACCGTGGTACTGGAATTATGTCTGCCATGGCGGAGGCATCCTAGATAACAGAGCGCCGTCTTGTCAAACGGAACCCCGCCTCCGCGCGGGACACGGAGCGAGGCAGGGAGCGCGGGTCGTCACCCGCCGCCGCGTGGGATCCCGCGTTCGGCTTCGACATCTCGCTGCACGGGGGCGTCGACCGGTACGACTCGGTCACGCTCAAGAGCGGCCTGCAGGCGACCGCCTTCACCGATGGGCAGCAGCTCAAGGACGCCTCGCTCACTGTGGGCGCCACCGGGATCGTGCGGCAGAGAAGGCCGCCTCGACGAAGGCCCCCTCCGGGCTCGAGCTCGCCTCAGCCCGGCCCATTCACGGCACTTGGGCGGGTTGACGAGCAATGGGGGCCCGTCGAAGGCGCTAGCGCAGGCGAACGCCGCTCCCTACTCCTTGAGGTCAGAGCTGGCGTATCGCCGTCCTGCTCGAAGCGCGGATCTCCGCGTCTGCACACGCAGCAACCAAGAGGGAGCACTCAATGATCTCCATCATCGCTCGCGGCGCCCTGACGCTCGCCATCGTCCTCGGAGCCAGTCCGACCCTGGCGGAGACCGGGACCCGCAGCGGCATCGGCTTCGACCTGACCGTCCACGGCGGCCTGGACAAGTACGACTCGGTCGGCCTGAGGAGCGGCCTCTCCTCCATCAACTTCAGCGACTCCGATCGACTGCGGGACTGGTCGCAGTCTTACGGCCTCACCGCCATCATGCGCCTGGGGATGCTCGACGTGGGCGCCCTCGCGGAGATGGGGCGCCCGGGAAAGGCCAACAGCACCGCCGCGGTCGGTGGGCTCGTCGGGCTCAACTTCATCGTGGATCGCCTTCAGCTGGACGCGCTGGGCGAGCTGGGCGGCCATCGCTACGGCGATGCCCTCCACAACACCAGCGTCATCACGGACTCCAACCGCACGGACTGGCTGATGTACGTGGGGCTGCGGCCCGGAGTCGCCGTTCGTCTCGGCGAGGGCGGCAACATCCTCCTCGGGCTCTGGGGCTTCGCGCGATGGGACCTCACCAGCAAGGACATCCCGGTGACGTTCGCGGACGGGTCCGGAAACGGAACCTACAAGCTCGGCGGCACCCAGTTCGGCGCGGCGCTGCGCCTCGGCTTCTCCTTGTAGCCAGCGAGAGGCGGTCGGCCCGGGCTTCCGCTAGTCGAGGGGATCCTCCTGGAACCCGGCCGCCTCGAACCGGTACCGCTTCACCTCGGTCACGCGTCCGCCGCGCACGCCGAAGACCAGGTACTCGACCCCGGGCAGGACCTGCGCGCCGTCCACCGCCGCGTCGGCCCGATCCTTCTCCGAGAAGTAGGCCCCCACCTCGACGTGCGAGTGCCAGACGGCGACGATCTCGCCGCCGGTCGCGGCCAGCCCCTCGTGGACGCGCAGCTGGGCGCGCGGGTCCATGAGGTAGCTGTCACGGCTCGTCCGCGGGAAGGCCGCGGGATCGCGCGCGTGATACCTGTCGGCCACGTTCTCGACCGGGAGGACCTCGAGCGCCCCTCCCCGCCGGACGACGAAGCCGCAGACCTCGCGCTCGGGGTCCGCCTCGCAGAGCGATGAGATCCGGGCGAGGAGGTCGGGGGGGTAGGCGGGCGCGGTCATCGCGCCGACATCTTCTCGCGATTCACGGGCTCGAAGTAGCGATCCGCCCGATCCGGCAGGACCGTCACCACGTTCCCGGCCTCGCCGCGGTCGGCCATCTGCTGGGCCACGATGAGCGCGCCGGCCACGGCTGCCCCGGCGGAGTGGCCGACGAAGATCCCCTCCTCGGCGCCGAGCCGCGCCGCCATCGCCCAACCCTCCGCCGTCGGAACGCTCAGGACGGAGTCGAGCTGCGCGGGGTCGTAGATGGGCGGGACGATGGAGGTGGCCATGTGCTTCAGCCCTTCGAGCCCGTGCAGCGGCTCGGCCGGCTCGACGCCGTGGCAGCGCACCCCGGGAACGAGCCTGCGGAGCCCCCGCGTCGTCCCCATGACCGTCCCGCTCGTCCCCATCCCCGCGACGAAGGCGGCGACCTCGCCGTCGAGCGCCTCGGCGATCTCGACCGCCGTCCCCAGCTCGTGGGCGCGCGGGTTCTCGGGGTTCCCGTACTGGTCCGGGTAGAACCAGCGCTCCGGCGCGGCCCGCACCAGCTCGCGCACCTTCAGGATCGCCCCGTCGGAGCCCTCCAGCGGATCCGAGAAGATGACCTCGGCGCCATATGCGGTCGCGGTCTGCTTGCGCGGAGCGCTCACGTTGCCGGGCATCACGAGCGCGCAGCGGAGCCCCAGCGCCTTGCAGATCCACGCGTACGCGATCCCCGTGTTCCCGCTCGTCGAGTCGATGAGCGTCCGCGAAGGGTCGAAGCTGCCGTCGGCGAGCGCCACCTCGATCATCCGCAGCGCGGCCCGATCCTTCACCGAGCCGCCGGGGTTCATGAACTCGGCCTTCGCGTAGATCGCGATCCCGGGGAGGCCGGCGCCGATCCGGCGAAGCCGCACGAGCGGCG
>JBAVTL010000562.1:0-2125 GCA_049696175.1 Anaeromyxobacteraceae bacterium | reverse complement strand
GTACATGGCGGCGCGGCCGATGCCGCGCGGCGGCGAGCGCGAGCGGATCCGGCTCCGCTTCCGCGACGATCCGAAGCAGGCCTCGGGCTGGTCGGAGTGGGCGGAGATCCCCGACGAGCGGGCGCGCGGCTTCGCCCGGCTCGGACAGCTCTTCCGGGAGCGGGGGAAGTGGGTCGCGGCGAGGATCGAGTACGGCAAGGGGTACGCCCGGGCAGGGCCGAAGTGGGCCGTGCTCGCCGATCAGTACGCGCTCGCCCTGATGATGAGCGGCGACGACGCCGGTGCGGAGCGGGTCCTCGCGGACGCGCTCCGCCACAGCCCCGGCTACGCCGCCCTCCACGTCCACCTCGCGCGAGTCCTCCTGAAGCGTGGCGACTTCGCGGCCGCGCGGACGCAGCTGGTCCTGGCGAACCGCGAGGATCCGTTCGACCCCGAGATCCACGCAGGGCTCGCGAAGGCCCTGACGCCCCTCTCCGACCCCACCGGCGCCTCGCGCGAGGAGCGCTTCGCGCGGATACTGTCGGGCCAAGGGCCCCAACACCCCTAGCGGTACGCACAGGACGCCATGAACACGACGATCGCAGCCCCCCCACCGACCCCCGCAGACGACCTCGCCGCCGTCGAGGCCCTCGCGCACGCACGCCGCTCGCTCCTCGTCGAGATCGGCAAGCGGATCGTCGGTCAGCAGGAGGTGGTGGACTCGCTCCTCATCGCCCTCTTCGCGCGCGGCCACTGCCTCTTCGTCGGCGTCCCGGGGCTCGCGAAGACGCTCCTCATCTCCACCGTCTCCGAGGTGCTCGACCTCTCCTTCAACCGGATCCAGTTCACGCCGGACCTCATGCCGTCGGACATCACCGGCACCGACGTCCTGGAGGAGGACCACACGACCGGGAAGCGCGCCTTCCGGTTCGTCCGCGGGCCGATCTTCGCGAACCTCCTCCTCGCCGACGAGATCAACCGCACGCCGCCGAAGACGCAGGCGGCGCTCCTCCAGGCGATGCAGGAGTACCGCGTCACGGCGGGCGGCGAGACCTACCCGCTCGACCTGCCCTTCCTCGTCTTCGCGACGCAGAACCCGATCGAGCAGGAGGGGACCTACCCGCTCCCCGAGGCGCAGCTCGATCGGTTCATGTTCTACGTGACGGTGGACTACCCGAGCGCGGCCGAGGAGGTCGAGATCGTCCGCTCCACGACGGTCGCCGCGCGGGCGAGGCTCACCCGCATCCTGTCGCCCTCCCGGATCCGCGAGCTGCAGGAGCTGGTCCTGCGCGTGCCTGCGGCCGACCACGTCGTGAAGTACGCCGTCGAGCTGGTGCGCAAGACGCGCCCCGGCGAGCCGGGGGCGCCGGCCTTCGTGAAGGAGAACGTCTCCTGGGGCGCCGGGCCGCGCGCCAGCCAGTACCTCATCCTCGGCGCGAAGAGCCGCGCCATCCTCGACGGCCGGATGGCGGCGAGCGTCGAGGACGTGCGGGCGCTCGCGCGCAACGTCCTCGTCCACCGCGTCCTCACCAACTTCCGGGCGGAGAGCGAGGGGATGACGAGCGCGAAGATCGTGGACCGGCTGCTGGAGGAGACGCCGGCGTGAGTGGCCGAAGGCCACATCCCCTCTCCCCCACCGGGGGAGAGGGCAGGGTGAGGGGGCGATGAGATGAACGGTCGCCACCTGCTGGATCCGTCGGTCCTCGCGAAGCTCGGCGGCCTCAAGCTGCGCGTGCGGGCGATCACGGAGGGGGTGCTCACCGGCCTCCACCGGTCGCCCCACCACGGCCAGTCGGTCGAGTTCGCCGAGCACCGCGAGTACGCGCCGGGCGACGAGCTTCGCCACCTCGACTGGAAGGCCTACGCCCGCGTGGACAAGTACTACGTGAAGCGCTTCGAGCAGGAGACCAACCTGCGCGCCCACCTCGTGGTGGACGCCTCCGGCTCGATGGGCTTCCGCGGCGCGGAAGACCGGCTCACGAAGCTCGAGTACGCGAGCGCGCTCGCCGCCTCGATGGCGTGGCTCCTCGTCCGGCAGCAGGACGCCGCCGGCCTGGTCGTCGCGAGCGACCGGGTGGTCCGCGCGATCGCGCCCCGCGCCGCCGCGAGCCACGTCGCCGCCGTCGTCGAGGCGCTGGAGAAGGCG
>JBAVTL010000561.1:0-3670 GCA_049696175.1 Anaeromyxobacteraceae bacterium | reverse complement strand
CCAACCTCCCCGGAACCTTCGCCGCGGGCGACATGGCCCGCGGCCAGTCGCTGGTCGTCTGGGCGATCCGCGAGGGCCGTCAGGTCGCCCAGCACGTGGATCGCTGGCTCTCGCACGGCGAGACCGTCCTCCCGCCGTAGCGGCGCGCGATCTCGGCCGATCTCGGGCGGACTCCTCGCTGTGCTGCTCGCCGTACGAAAATGTACGGCTGCGCTGCTCGCTCGTCTTGCGCCCGACCTCGGCTCGAGCTTGCGCGCCTCGGAGCCGGGGAGCGGCGCGCGATCTCGGCCGATCACCATGAGTCATTCCCCTCTCCCCCACCGGGGGAGAGGGTGAGGGTGAGGGGGCGCACGTGCTCTCCCTCACCCTGTCCCTCTCCCTCAGTGAGGGAGAGGGGACGTCACACCTGGTGACGGTCTCCCTGACTTCCGCCCCGCAGCCGCTCCGCCGCCTCCCGTGACAGCTGCATGTGGACGAGCGCGACGCGGCTGCCGGCGGGATCCAGCCGGCGCTCGACGCCGTAGGGCAGGAAGCCGACCTTCGAGTAGAGCAGGAGCCCGGCGACGTTGGCGTTGAAGCAGGAGATCCGCACCTCGCGGGCGCGGTGCCTCCGCAGCGCCAGGCTCGCCATCGTCTCGATCAGGTACTTCCCGACGCCCTTCCCGCGAGCCTCGGGCGCGACCATGACGTTCCCGATGGAGCAGGTGCCCTCCACCTCCCGGACGTGGAAGTTGGCGAAGCCGCACGGCTCGCCGTCGAGGAGCACGACGGTTGAGTCGAAGCGCTGGTCGATCGCGCGCTGCAGCTGGTCGGGCGTGAGCGGGTGGGTCGCCCGCGGGAAGAGGAAGAAGAGCTCCTCCGCGCTCTGCGGAAAGGTGCAGATGCGCGCGACGTCGGCGGCGTGGACGCCCCGGTGCGCGAGCGCCCCGGCGGGTCCGGAGACCTCGCCCTTGCTGCGCATCGCCAGGAGTGTGCGTAGTGCCGTCGCGTTCATGATCACCGCGCGGAGGACCCCGCTCGGGTCCCCTCGGCCACGGTCATTGTCATACACGCCCCGTACGGGATGGGGCCAGCGTGCGTTGGCGCACTAGATTCGCCTCCGGCAGCCGGGGAGGCCCGCATGATCAGCAAGACGATGCAGGACGCGCTCAACGCACAGATCAACCTCGAGCAGGCGTCGGCGCAGCTCTACCTGGCGATGAGCGCCCACTGCGAGCGGAACAGCTTCCGGGGCTTCGCTCACTGGCTGAAGATCCAGGCGGGGGAGGAGACCGCCCACGCGCTGAAGCTCGTGGACTTCCTGCTCGACCGGCAGGGGAAGCTGGAGCTGAAGCCGGTGGCGGCGCCGGCGACCGACTTCGGCGGCGTCGTCGACATCTACGAGAAGGCGCTGGCGCACGAGCGGGCGGTCTCGGGGCGGATCAACGCCCTCTTCGAGCAGGCGCGCCTGGAGAAGGACTACGCCTCCGAGCTGACGCTCCAGTGGTTCGTCACCGAGCAGGTGGAGGAGGAGAGCCAGCTGAGCCAGATCGTCGACCACCTCCACGCGGTCGGCGACAAGGGGGGCGGCATCTGGTTCCTGGACTCGCGGATGGCGAAGCGGGGCGCGAAGTAGCGTCGGTGCACCCGTCGCGGCCCGGTGGCGCTAGGATCGACCCGCAGACCCTCGCGGGGAGGTCGCGCCGATGCCCGCAAACCTGACGCCGGGCTACAGGGAAGCCGAGGAGCGGTACCGCCAGGCCGTCGGCCACGACGAGAAGGTCGAGGCGCTGCGCGAGATGATCGCGCTCCTCCCCAAGCACAAGGGGACCGAGAAGCTCCACGCCGACCTCAAGAAGAAGCTGGCGAAGCACGAGGAGGAGGGGGCGCACGTCGCGAAGAGCGGGCACCACGCTCCGGACGCGGGCCACGTCGCGAAGGAGGGCGCGGGGCAGTGGGTGCTGCTGGGGCCGCCCAACGCCGGGAAGTCGTCGCTGCTCGCGGCGCTCACGCACGCGCACCCCGAGGTCGCCGAGTACCCCTTCACGACCCGCGTCCCCCAGCCCGGGATGATGGAGTTCGAGGACGTGCGGGTGCAGCTCGTGGACACGCCGGCGGTCGCGCCGTCGCACGCCGAGGGCTGGCTTTCCGCCCTCGCTCACGCCGCCGACGGGCTCCTGCTCGTCCTCGACCTCGCGGCCGACGACCTGGAGGCGTCCTGGAGCGCGCTGCGCGAGCTGCTCTCTCTCGCGCGCGTCTGGCCGCGAGGGCAGCCGCCGCCGGCGGACGCGTCCCCTCTGATCGTCGAGCGTCCCATCCTCGTCCTCGCGAACAAGGCGGACCTCGATGGCGATGGCACCTTCGCGGCGCTGGCCCGCGAGGCGGTGGGGCCGTCCTGGCCGTTCCACGCCGTGTCCGCGACGACGGGGCAGGGGCTCGACGCGCTGAGGGCGGTCCTGTTCCACGAGCTGAGGCGCGTGCGGGTCCACACGCGGGAGCCGGGGAAGAAGCCGGACCTGGGCCGGCCGTTCGTCCTCCCGGCAGGCGCGACGGTCGAGCAGCTCGCGAGGCTCGTCCACCTCGAGCTCGCGCAGCACCTCAAGTTCGCGAGAATCTGGGGGAAGAACGCGAGGTTCGAGGGGCAGCAGGTGGATCGCCACCACGTCCTCGAGGACGGCGACGTGGTGGAGCTGCACGCCTGACGGGCGGTCTAGGGTGTTTTCCGGAGGCGCCCTCCGGACTCAAACCCGGTGGTTCCCGCACTCCTCCCAATATCGACGCCGGCTGGGATGCGAGAGAGTGCAATCAAGAAAGGGAGCACACCATGACCAGGTTCGAGAGCAACACGACGGTGAAGGCCGGCTACTACTTCAACCCCATCGCCATGAAGATCGTCCCCGTGGCCCGCGATGGCGAGCGGCTCCCGAACGAGAAGGGCGCCTGGCTGGCCATCCCGACGGTCGCGGCCCTCGCGCTGACGCCGCTGCTCGGCGCGCTCTTCCTCATGTTCCTCCCGATGATCGGCTTCGTCCTCTTCGCGCAGGCGGCCGGCGTCAAGGTCGCGAGCCTCTTCAAGGGCGGCGCGGGCGAGCTCGTCGTCCCCGGCTACGCCCCCGGCATGGCGCACCTGACCGGCAAGGAGCCCACCGGTGAGAAGAAGGAGGGCGAGGCGAAGGCCGCCCCCGAGCTGGAGAAGCTCTCGAAGGAGATCGAGGACAAGCGGAAGTAGATCGAACCGCCCCCTCGCTTGGCAGCGCCTATCGGCGCGGCCCCCTCCCCCGATGGTTTTGGGGAGGGGGTCTTCCATTTGTTGAGGCGCCCTCTCCCGCGGAGCGGGGTGAGGGTTCTTCACTTCAGCCCGAGCAGCCCCGGCAGCTCGGAGAGCGAGTGGATCTCCACGTCCGGGACGGCGGGGAGGCGCTCGGCGGGCTGCCGGGACCGGTTGCACCAGGCCACGCGCAGGCCGAAGGCCTTCGCGCCGTATGCGTCCCATCCGTTGGACGAGACGAAGAGCACCTCGCCCGGCCAGAGCCCCAGCCGCTCCACCGCGAGCCGGTAGACCGTCGGGCGGGGCACACCGTCACGGTCTTCGAGCGCGCCGACCGCGCCGGCGGGCTGCTCATGTACGGCATCCCCAACATGAAGCTCGACAAGCAGGTGGTCGAGCGGCGGGTGAAGCAGCTCGCCGACG
>JBAVTL010000560.1:0-3473 GCA_049696175.1 Anaeromyxobacteraceae bacterium | reverse complement strand
CTCTCGCCGGAGCGCTTCGACGAGCTGGCCGCGCGGGAGCCCGGCGTCGCGCTCGGGATCGTCGGGGCGCTGGCGGCGGCGCTCGGCCGTGAGCTGGCGCACCGCACGTCGCAGGCCGTCCTCTTCCTCCAGGGGAGGTCCCTGCCACGCAAGGCGTCGGTCGTGGTCCACCTCGGCGATCGCGCGCTGCAGGTCGCGACCGGCACCACCGTCCAGGAGCTGTTGCCGAAGCAGCTCGACGGGGCCCTGGTCGTGGCCGGGCTCCTCGGGCAGAAGCCGGTCTCGCTCTCGACCCCGGTCTTCGTCGACACGGCCCTCGCGCCGCTGACGATGCGCCACTGGGAGGGGCGCCAGATCTACGCCAACACGCTCGGGCTGATCCTCCTCGAGGCCGCGGGTCGCGTCGCGCCCGGGCTCGCGATCCGGATGGGCCCGTCGCGTGGCACGCACCAGGTCGTCCAGGTGGGCGACGGCACGCCGGACCTCGCCGACCTCGCGCGCCGCCTCTCGGCGGAGATGGAGCGCCTCTGCGCCTCCGACGCGCCGATCAGGCTGGAGCAGTGGCCCACCGACGAGGCGGCGCACCACTTCCGGGAGCGGGGCTGGGACGACGCCGCGAAGCTCCTGCGGACCACCCGGGCCGCCACGCACCGGCTCGTCTCCTGCGGCGAGCTCTACGCCCTCTCGATGGGACCGCTCCTCCCCTCGACCGGGATGGTCAGCGGCTTCCGGCTCTCGCCCGGCGACGAGGGGCTCGCGCTGGAGCTGGGCGAGCGGGATCCCCGCCTCGGCGCCACCCCGGCCACGCCGCCGGCGCGCGGCCGCCGTGGCGGCGACGGCGCGATGGTGATCGACCACCAGCGCTGGCTCGCGAACATGGGGGTGACGAGCGTCGGCGCCTTCAACGAGCGCTGCATCAACGGCCAGGTCACGCAGCTGATCCGGATCTCCGAGGGGTTCCAGGAGAAGCGCATCGGCCTGATCGCCGATCGGATCGCCGCGGCGCGCGACCGGATCCGGATCATCGCGATCGCCGGCCCGTCCTCCTCGGGCAAGACGACCTTCATCAAGCGGCTCACGGTCCAGCTCCAGATCAACGGCGTGAACCCGGTGGGGATCTCGCTGGACGACTACTACGTAGACCGCGTGAAGACGCCGAAGGACGCGCGCGGGGAGTACGACTTCGAGGCGCTGGAGGCGCTCGACCTCGGCACGCTCCAGGAGCACGTGGCGCAGCTCCTCCGCGGCGAGGAGGTGAGGTCCCCGCGCTACGACTTCAGGACGGGCACGAGCCTGCCGGCCGGCGGCCCGACGGTCGCGCTGCGGGAGCGGGACGTGCTGATGCTGGAGGGGATCCACGGGCTCAACCCGCGGCTGCTCGGCCCGGTGCCGGGAGAGGGGACACTCTTCCGCGTCTTCATCCACCCGGCCACCACGCTCCCGTTCGACCGGCTGACGCGCGTCTCGGCGACGGACCTGCGGCTGCTGCGCCGCATCATCCGCGACCGCCACCAGCGCGGCTACAGCGCCGCGGACAACATCGAGCGCTGGCCGAGCGTGCAGGCCGGGGAGCGGCTGCACATCTTCCCCCACCAGGTCGAGGCGGACGCGGTCTTCGACACGTCCCTCGTCTACGAGCCGGCGGTGCTCAAGGTCTACGCGGAGCGCTACCTGCTCGAGGTGCCGGCCGATCACCCGGCCTACCCGACGGCGCTGCGGCTGCGCCACCTGGTGGACCGGTTCGTGTCGATCTACCCCGACCACGTCCCGCCGACCTCGCTCATGCGCGAGTTCATCGGCGGCAGCGGCTTCGAGTACTAGCTACAGGAACTCGCACAGGTAGGCTGCCGGGGCCGTCGCCTTCACGTCGAAGCCGCTCTTCCCGGCGATCTCGAAGTACGTCCCGGCGGGGAACGAGCGCCACGCCGTGTCGCCCGCGTACTTCACCCCGAGCTCCCCGGAGACGACGTGCATCCGCTCGGGCGCGTCGGTGCCGAAGTGGTACTCGCCGACGTCGATGACGCCGGCGGTCTGCCGCCGGCCGTTCCGCTCGAAGCCGAGGCTCTGGACCTTTCCGTCGAAGAAGATCTTGTGCGTGAGCATCCGCGCAAGAAACCACGGCGCGTCGGGGATGGTCAAACTGCGAGGCGCGGGGTCAGCCGAAGCCTGGGAACTCCTGCGCGGGGAAGAGGAGCACCTCCTCGATCGACCGCGCGCCGGTGAAGAGCATCAGCAGCCGGTCGAAGCCCACCGCCACGCCGCCCGCGTCCGGCATGCGCCCCACCGCCTCGATGAACCGCTCGTCGAGCGCGTAGGCCGGGCGGCCGAGCCGCGCGCGCAGCGACTGCTCCTCGACGAGCCGCCGGCGCTGCTCCACTGCGTCGTTCAGCTCCGAGTAGCCGTTCGCGAGCTCCAGGCCGCCGGCGTAGAGCTCGAACCGCTCCGCCCATCGAGGATCTTCGCGCTTCACCTTCGAGAGCGCCGCCATCGAGGCGGGCCAGTCCACGACGTAGACCGGCCGCTCGATCCCGAGCCTCGGCTCCACCGCGTGCAGGAAGACGCGGAAGAAGACGTCGTCGAACGGCTCCCCTCCAGGGCCGGGATCGTGCCCCGCGGCGCGCGCCGCCGCCGCCAGCCGCGAGGGATCCCCGCCACACGCCGCGAGATCGACGCCGGCGTGGCGAGAGAAGGCTTCGGCGACGGTGATCCGGTCGAAGGGGGCGTTGAGCGCGAGCGTCCTCCCGTCCTGCGCGACGCGCGTCAGGCCGCCGGGCAGGAGCGCCCGCGCGCAGCGGTCCACGAGCCGCTCGAGGTCCTCCATGATCCCGCGGTAGTCGGTCCCGGCCCGGTAGAACTCGAGCAGGGTGAACTCGGGGTTGTGGGTCGAAGAGACCTCGCCGTTCCGGAAGACGCGGGCGAGCTGGTAGATCCGCTCCCAGCC
This sequence comes from Anaeromyxobacteraceae bacterium, assembly GCA_049696175.1. GTDB lineage: Bacteria > Myxococcota > Myxococcia > Myxococcales > Anaeromyxobacteraceae > DATIVK01. Next base: position 532 of record JBAVTL010000560.1, on the reverse strand, counting down.
GTCGGCGAGGAGCCGCTTCATCGCGTACTCGGGGCTGGAGTGGAGCCAGAGCGGGCGAGGTGTCCCCTCCAGCGGCCGGAACGGGGCGAGGAACGGGTCGATGTGCGGCTCCATCGCGGCCGCGGGGACCAGGCAGGGGGTCTCGACCTCCTCGTAGGCCAGGTCGGCGAAGGTGCGCCGCACCTCCGCCGCGAGCCGGGCTCGGGCCCGCGCGTTCTTCGCCCTGACATTCTCCATCGGGCGCGCAGCATAACCCCGCGACGGCAGGCACCCTTGACACGCCCCTTTTGGGGCGCGGTGCGTTTTTCATGAATGACTCCCCGCACGCACCGTCAGGATAGCGCCGGGTCGTGCCAGCCGGGGACGCTATCCGGCGTTCACGATCTCCCCCCGCATTCACGTGAGGTAATCCAACATGAAGAAGATCCTTTCCGCACTCGTCGCCGTCGCGTTCGCTGGTCTCGCCGTTGCCGCCGAGCCGGCCGCTGCTCCCGCCGCCGCTCCCGCCGCCGCGCCGGCCGCTGCTCCCGCC
>JBAVTL010000559.1:0-2405 GCA_049696175.1 Anaeromyxobacteraceae bacterium | reverse complement strand
GCGAAGGTCCACCACTCGAGGTCCACGCGCTCGGCGAGCCGCTCCAGCGCCCCCCGGCTCGCGGCGAGGAGCGATCCGGCGGCGTCGGCCCGTGACCTGCCGCCCTCCTCGATGGGGAAGGCCATCGAGCGGGAGCCGTCCACCAGCACCGCGAAGCGGCGTCGGACGCGGGCCGTTTGCAGGAGCTGGACCGCAGGCTCGGCGAGGAGGAAGAGCACCAGCCCCGCGGAGACCGCGCGCAGCGTGACGAGCACCGCCCGTCTCCTGCGACTCGGCTCGCTCCGCAGCCCACGCCACGCGAGGGCGATGGAGGCCAGGGCCGCCAGGCCGACGAGCGCCAGCGCCCAGCCCGGGAGTGGCGAGAGGACGGCGAGCCGCCAGTCGTCGTAGACCGTCGCGTCCATCCCGGGCTACGTCCTTCGCTTCATGATGAAGGGCAGGTGGACCGCGTCGTCCTTGTAGTCCGTGCAGAGCGCGTACATCGCGACGTTGACGCCGATCCGGAAGGCGACCTCCCGCTGCGGCTCGCCGCCGGGGGTGCAGGTGAACTCCCAGTCGCCCAGGTCCGAGCGCGCCCACGCGCCCGCCAGGTCGTTCTGCGAGTAGATCACGGCGAGCCGGCCGTCGATCGCCTGCGCCTCCAGCCAGGGGCGGGTCAGGACCCGGCCGCCCTGGCGATCGATCAGGTAGAAGCTCTTGTAGAGCACGTGATCCCGGGCCACCGGCTGCAGCGGCGAGGCGGGCAGCAGCCGCCCGAGCTCCTGCCGGATCGAGGCGTCGAAGCCCGAGCCGTCCGAGCCGTCGGAGGCGTCGACGAGCAGGGATCCGCCGAACTGCAGGTGGCGCCGCAGGGCCGAGCGCTCCGCCTCTCCCAGCGCCGGCATGGGGCCGTCCCCGGCGAGGTAGAGCATAGGGTGGCGATGGAGGCCGGGGCGGTCGAGCCTGACCGGCACCGCGTCGGGCGCCGGGTCGATGCTGGTGCGGCGCGCGAGCTCCCACCCCAGCCGCCGGAGCGCTCCCGGCCTGGCGTTCCAGCGGCCGCCGTGCTGGATCTGTCCGATGGTCAAGCGGGCCGTGTCGCCGAACGCGGCGGTCCGTCCCGGGAGGAGGCCCGCGGCGGCGGCGAGACCGGTCAGGCGCAGGAAGGTCCTGCGATCGAGCGTGGCGACCGGGCGAGCCATGGCGCGACGGAGCGTACTACGGTTCGGTCGGCCGGGCGCGGCGCCGCGTCGCTACGGGGCGGGGACGGACCTGCTCCCGCCGAGCGCCCTCCCGTCGATGGGGACCCGGCGGACCCCCGGGATCGCGTCGCCGTCGGACGCGAAGCTGACGCCGCCGGGCGTCCTGGCCACGAAGGCGAGGCAGTCCGCAGGGGAGGGCGCCTCGTGCACGGGTCCGAACGGCGCGTCGTCGAGCGCGATGCCCTGGAAGACCGCCAGCGTGCTCCGGCCGCTCCCCAACGGCTCGGTGCAGGCGAATATCGACAGGTAGGGCCCGCCGACGTCCTTCCAGTTGACGATGGCCCCCGTGAAGATCGCCTTGAGCTGCGCCTTGGAGAGCCCTGCCACCGGATTCGCCTCGTGGACGAAGACCGCAGGCAGCTCACGCCCGGCCAACTGGGCCCGACGGCGGGTGGAGGTCGCGTCGCCGCAGCCGCCTCCGTACGCGACCGCCAGCGTGAGGAGCGCCGCGGCGAGGAGTCGAGGGTCGATCCGGAACGGCATGGGGTCCCGTGTTATCCCGGGCGGCCGCGCCGCTCAAGCGCTGGTCGCCCGCCAGGGATCGCGCCGTGGCGAGCCCCGGCGCGCGCTGTTATGGTCGCCTGTCATGGGCAAGGGACGCAGAGGGAACGGGCGCGCCGAGCGGCTGCGCACGCTGTACGACGCTGGGGATCACGGCGCGGCGCGCCGCCTGGCGGCCGAGGTCCTCGCGGGCCCGGAGGCCACCGACGCCGAGCGCGAGGCGGCGGCGGAGATCCGCGCGCGCACCGCTCCCGATCGCGCCGTCGTGATCGCCGGGATCGCCGGGGCCGTCGTCGCGATCGTGATCGCTGTCTCGCTCGTCGCCCGGTGAGTTACGGGCCGTGGACGAGCCCGTCACCCGCGTGCTGGCGCTGATCCACGCCGAGGCCTCGAGCTGCGTCTCGGCGGGGGTCGCGCTCGCGATGAAGGCGCCGCCGCCGTGGGCCGCGCTCCTCGCCGGTGTCGGGGTCCTCTTCCTCCTGCACGGCGCGCGAAGTCGGCACGTGCTCGCCCTGCCCGGGGGGGCGGCGCTCGGGCTCCTCGCCGCGCGTCTCGTGGTGACGGCCCTCGAGGGCCCGGAGGCGGCGGTCTCCGCTGAGGCGCTCTGGACCGCGGGCGCGGTGGGCGCCCTCGCCTGCGCCGCCTGGCCACCCGCCTTTCCGG
>JBAVTL010000558.1:0-7701 GCA_049696175.1 Anaeromyxobacteraceae bacterium | reverse complement strand
GCGTTGCACGGCGCGGCCGGGCGGCCATTCCGCTCGGCCTGGAGCCCGCGCGCGCGGAGCACGCGCTCGCGCACCTCCGCGCTGGTCGGCCCCTCTCCCGCCGCCCCGAGCACGGTCCGACCGAGCGCCGGCACGTCCACGTGAAGATCGATCCGGTCCAGGAGCGGCCCGGAGATCCGCCGGCGGTAGCGGAGCAGCTCGGCGGTCGTGCAGCGGCACCGCCTGCGGGCGTCGCCCAGGTGGCCGCAGGGGCACGGGTTCATCGCTGCGACCAGCATGAACTGCGCCGGGAAGGTGGCGGTGCGCCCGGCGCGGGAGACCACCACCTCCGCGTCCTCGGCCGGCTGGCGGAGCGCCTCGAGCACGTGGCGCTTGAACTCGGGGAGCTCGTCGAGGAACAGGACGCCGTTGTGCGCGAGCGACACCTCGCCCGGACGCGGGACGCTCGACCCTCCGACGAGCCCCGCGTCGGAGATCGAGTGGTGGGGTGCGCGAAAGGGGCGCTCGCGCAGCAGCCCCTGGTGGCGGGTGAGCCCCGCGACGCTGTGGACGACGGTCGTCTCCAGCGCCTCCTCGAACTCGAGGGGCGGCAGGAGCGTCGGGAGGCGCCGCGCGAGCATCGTCTTGCCGCTCCCGGGCGGCCCGAAGAAGAGGAGGTTGTGCCCCCCCGCCGCCGCGATCTCGAGCGCCCGCTTCGCGTGCTCCTGGCCGGCGACGTCGGCGAGGTCGAAGCCCTGCGCCACGGCGCCGACGGCCGCCTCCTCTGCGACGACCGGCGCGAGCGCGAGCTCCCCTCGCAGCCACGCGACCAGCTCGCCGGCGTGGCGCACGGGGTGGACTGCGAGCCCCTCGACGATGGCGGCCTCCAGCGCGTTCGCCGCCGGACAGACGAACCCGCGCGCCCCGGCGGCCCGCGCGGCGATGGCCAGCGGGAGGACGCCGCGCACCGGCTTCACCTCTCCCGACAGCGACAGCTCCCCCACGAGGTGCAGGCCGAGGAGCGCGTCGGCGCTGACCTCCCCGACGCCGGCGAGGAGCGCGGCCGCGATCGGGAGGTCGAAGCCGGTCCCCTCCTTGCGGAGGTCGGCCGGCGCCAGGTTCACCACGACGCGCTTCTGCGGGAGCTTGATCCCGGTGTTCCGGATGGCCGCGAGGACACGCACCTTCGCCTCCTGGACCGCGCTGCCCGCGAGGCCGACGAGGTGGAAGCCGGGCATCCCGTAGGCGGCCTCGACCTCAACGTCTACCGGGACTGAGCCGACGCCGAGGAGGGCGCCGGAGCGGACGCGCACGAGCATGCCCGCGGTTGAGCACGGGCCGTGCCGACGTGATCAGCCCGAGTTCAGGGATCGCCGGCCGCGGCGAGCGACTCAGCCGCGGCCTCTGCGGGCGCGCCGCGGACGGCCGGCGCTGCTCCCCTCTCCCCCGGTGGGGGAGAGGGAATGTTCCCTCAATGTCTCGGCGTTAGAACAATGATTCGGGGACGTAGACGATGTCCCCGGGCTCAAGCAGGAAGTTCGGCGCCTTCCCGAGCGCGATGTCCTGCACGTTCACGCGCACCTTCACCTCCTGCGCGTCGACGCGACGGGTGACCGAGGTGCTGTTCTGCGCCGCGGTCCTCGTGAAGCCGCCGGCCAGCGTGACGGCCTGAATGACCGACATGCCGTCCTGGAACGGGAACGTCCCGGGCTTCTGGACCTCGCCGAAGACGAAGACCTTCTTCGAGTTGAACTCGCGAACGAGGACGGTCACCTGCGGATCGCGCAGGAACCCGTCGGACAGGCAGGCGCGGAGCTTCTCGGCGGCGCCGTTCGCGGTGATCCCGCCGACGACGACCCGCCGGCACAGAGGGAAGATGAGGTCCCCCTGCCCGCCGACCTGGTAGAGGCCCGAGAGCTCGGGCTCCTGGAAGACCCTGACCTCGATGAGATCGCCGGCGCCGAGCGTCGACGCGACGCCCTCCACCTTCCGATCTGGGAGGACCGCGGACGGCGCGCGCGGGCAGCCGGCGAGGGCGACGAGCGCGGCGAGGAGTGCGACTGGCGCGAACCGTTTCATGGTGCCCAAGTGGCGCGGCCGGCCTCCCGAAGCAGGGGAGCGCCGGCCGGGTGCCCGATCACGTCGCCTTCGGGATCAGTAGATCACCGACACCCGGAGGTAGACCACGCTGCGCGCGTAGTCGAAGGTCTCCGGCGCGGTAGCGACTCCCACGACGCTGAAGTCGGAGGTCCGCTTCGTGAAGGTGTAGCCGAGATCGGCGTGGAGCCACTTCGCCACCTCCGCGCTGACCGAGGGCTCGATCGCCAGCACGTTGGCCGTGGTGGCGTTCCCGGTGGCCTCGTACGCGATCATGTCGTCGCGCACGCTGAGACCCGCGGTGTACCGGTGCGCGGCCTTGTACCGGGCGTCGAGCGACAGCCGGTTCGTCGAGTAGACCGCGTAGGCCTTGCCGGGCTCGGTGCCGACGTTGTGCGAGTAGCCGGCCTTCACCGACGCCTCCGCGACCGGGATCCACTCGCCCTCGACCGTGGCGAGCCACGTCGCGAAGTCGGCGCCAGTGCCGGTGGTGGAGCCGTAGCCAGCGCGGATCGTGGCGCCGAACTGCGTGGTGACGAGCCCGGACAGGCCTGCGAGGGCGCGCAGCGTGTCGACCTCTGGCGAGTACAAGGTGTCGTTCGGCAGGCGCTTCGAGTAGCCGACGTCGAGGGTGGCCTGCGTGCGCGGCAGGAACTTCCAGATGGCGGAGCCGCGCCCCTGGAGGTCGGAGTAGCCGAGCTTCTTCAGGGTCGTCGTGCTGCACGAGGGATCCGCGGCGAGGACCGGATCCGTCGAGCAGGCCCCCTCCCCCCCGAGCGGCTCGTAGGCCTCGATGGCCCAGTCTCCGCCCAGCGCGAAGATCAGGGCGCCGCCGCCCGGCATGAACGGGACCGTGACGGACAGCATGTTGTTGTTGGCGAGCGCCGGAAGGGCAAGCGAGAGCGCCTGGACCTGGTTGCTGCGGCGGAAGGCATCGCGGAGCTCGAAGCCTACGCGCCCGTTCGGGTTGACGGACAGGCGGAGCCCGGCGTCTCCCCACCAGCCGCTGATGTCGGAGGTGGTGCTGCCCATCCCGAGGTATTGGACCCGTTCCACCGCGGCGCGGGCATCCACCGCCACCTTCTCGCCCGGGACGTCGAGCTTCACGCCGGGCCGGATGTGGAAGACCATGTCTCCCTGGGCGCCGGCGTCGGTCGCATACACGTTCGAGTCGTACTCGGTGGAGAGCTCCACGAATGGGTGGAGCACCCCGTCACCGCCCCCAAGGCGGATCCCGTCGCCCAACCCTGCGTTCGCGGGCGTGGCGAACAACAGCGCGAGCGCGCCGGCGGCACACCCCAACCCCTTGAAAGTCCTCGCGGTCATCTCTCCCTCAATCCCCCTACGGAGCGGGCTTCCCCCCGGGAACGCTCGCCCCGCACTCGAAACTCGCGGGCAATCCAGAAGCCGCGCCCCTCGCGCGGCGTTGATCTACCTGTAGGGGCTCGCCGGAGGCGACCGGACCGGAGGAGGAGGCGCGAAGAATCCTCCCCCGAAGGCGGAACCGAACAGGTCGATCGACTTGCCGGTCGATGCCGGATCCGGCGCGGTCTCGCTCGCGGTCACGCCACCGAACGAGTCGCCGGTGAGCCTGACCTCTGGCGGAAGGTCCTCGGGCTGCTGCACCTCGACCGAGGTCTTCTCGTCCACGACGAAGGCGAGCTGCCCGATGCACTCCTCCGCCTCCGTCCTGAGCTGATCGGCCTTGCCGCGGGCGATGGCGATCTTGGAGTACTCGGCGTCCGCGCCGGCGTCCCCCTTTGCGACCGCCTCCTGCAGGGCGATCTCCGCCCCCTCGGCGACGTTCAGGATCTGCTTGATCTGCGCCAGCTTCTCGTTGACGCAGTTGAGCTTGACGATGTCCTTCTCGTTTCGCGCCTCCTCGACCCGCCCGAGCACCTGCTTCATGGCGCCCTTGACGCGGGAGACGTGATCCGTGGCCTTCTTCATCAGGAACGGATTGCCGCCCCCGATCTCACCCTCACCCGCCGTCTGGGCGAGGGCAGGACTGGTCAGCAACAGAGCGACAAGAGCCGCGACGAGCGTCTTCAAGCGTTCACCCCACCGTGAAAGATACCGGAAAAACCTTGGGAGCATAGACGCTTCGCCTCAACGGGGTCAATCAACAGGTGGGGGGCGACGTCAAGTAACCCACGTCACCCCCCATTGTGGGACACGATCAGGGCAGGATCTCGCCAGATCCCGTCCCCGAGCCCGCCGCGGGACCGATCTTGACCTCTTCGCTGCCCGCCTCCGGCCCGTCGAGATCGCCATCCGTCGGGACCACCAGGCAGCGCCACCGGTCGCCTGCACGAACCAGCCTTACGGGAACCTCGACTGAGGACTCGGCGAAGGGCTGCGCCTGGCCGTTGCGCTGCCAGGTGAACCGATACTGCAGCCGGTCTCCGTCGGGATCCTCGGCCTTGGCCGTGACGACGCAGCGGACCGCCTTCCCCTCGACGGGGTTCCAGGGCTCGAGCGCGACCCGGGTCGGCCCCGGAGGCGAGTTGGCGATCGTCTTCTCGGCGATCTCCGGCTTCCCGTCCTGGCGGCCGTCGCGTGGCGTGGCGCTGCACCGGAAGCGGTCGCCCTTCTTGACGAGGCTCGCCGGGACGACGCGCGGATCGGCTCCAGGCGGAACCGGCTTGTCGTTTCGCAGCCACGCGTAGGAGTAGGTCACGGTGTCACCGTCGGCGTCGGCGGAGTCCGCCACGATCCGGCAGAGGAGGTCGTCGCCGGTGTGGGCGATGGCTGGCTCCACCGCGACGGCCGGAGCGCTCGGCGGGGTGTTCTGGACTGTGACGCTCGCCTCCGCGTGGCCGCCGTCGGCGAACCCGTCCGATCCCCACGCCTCGCAGCTCCACTTCTCGCCGTGCCGGACCACGCCGGACGGCAGCTCGGCCGAATCGGAGAGCGGCGTCGGCTTCCCGTCACGCTTCCAGCGGCGCATCACGGTAACCGCCTCGCGATCGTCGTCGCGGTCCGCCGTGCGCACGTCGCAGGTCAGCGGCCGGCCCACGGTCGGCGCCGCCGGAGTGATCGCGACGGACGGGATCGCGGGGGGGGTGTTGACGATCGTGGCCTCGGCCGCGACGCGCTCCCCCTCCTCCTCGCCGTCGAACGGCGTCACCTCCACGCGCCAGGTCTCCCCGTGGCGCGGGACCCCGGAGAAGACGGACGCCAGCCCGATCCCCGCCGGCACCCCGTCACGGATCCACTGGTACCGGTATTCGACGTGGTCCCCGTCGCGGTCGGGCGCGGGGCGGGTGACGCGGACGGTGAGGCCGGACTTCGCCGTCGGCGCCGCCTGCTCGACGGCGATCTGCGGCGCGGTCGGAGGCGTGTTGATGACGCTGCACTCCGCCGCCGCTGAGGGACCGGCGAGCTCGCCGTCGAACGGCGTGACGACGACCCGGGCGAGATCGTGCTTCTTGAGCGCGACGCCCGTGAGCCGGAGCTGCCCCTGGCTCTGCGGCACGGGCTTACCGTTCACCGTCCACTCGGAGCGGAGGGTGATGGAGTCGCCGTCGGCGTCGACGGACGGCGTGAGGACCGTGGCCGAGAGGCTTGCCCCCTCCCGCACCGGACCGTCGCAGAGGCCGAGCGCGAGCGCTCCAGGAGGCGTGTCGGCCACCATGGCCTCGACGCGGACCGCCGCGCTCTCGGCCTCGCCGTCCATCGCGACGACCTCGACCGCCCACTGCTCGCCCTTCCGGAGCGCGCCGCGCGCGATCTGCGACTGATCGGGGGGATTCGCCAGCTTCTGCCCGTTCTTGAACCAGGTGTACCGGTAGGTCACGGCGTCACCGTCGGGATCGGCCGCCTGCTTGACCGTGAGGTTCAGCCCGTCACCCCGCCGGGGACGGCTGGGGGAGAAGCCCACCTGAGGGGCGGGCGGCGGGCTGTTCACGACGAGCGTGCGCGCGCGGGCCGGGGGCCCCCACGCCTCTCCGTCGCTCGCCTCGGCCTCGACCTCCCATTGCTGCCCCTTCGCGAAGAGCGCGCGTGGGACCTCGGCGGTGGTGGTCCAGAACGGCGCATGGTGCGAGCCCTCGCTGCCGTCGGAGATCTCGACCGGCGAGCCGTCCCGGAGCCAGCGGTACCGGTACTTGAGCGCGTCGCCGTCGGCGTCCTTGGCGGCGACCTTGATGACGGCCTTGAACGGCCCGGTGACCGACGGCTTCGGCGTGCCGAACGCGAGCTGGGGGGCGCCGGGCACGGCGTCGTCGACGGTCACCTCGACCGCGACCGGCTCACCCGCCTCCTGGCCGTCGTGCGGGGTCACGACCACCTTGACCCGCTCGTGCTTCTTGAAGGCGGACGGAGCGAGGAGCTCCCCTGCGCCGCCGGTCGGGCGTCCCTCGCGGCTCCAGGCGATCTGGAGCCGGACGTCGTCCCCGTCGACGTCGCTCGCGGGGCGCTGGATCACGAGCTTGATCTGCTCGCCGCCCTTCGGGTGGGCCGGCTCGAGCGCGATGCGTGGAGGCACGGGTGGAGTGTTCGTGACGACCGAGATGGCGGTCGCTGCCGGGCCGTCCTCCTCGCCGTCGTTCGGCGTGACGGTGACCTCGAACCGGTCGGCGCGGGTGACCTCGCTTCCGGGGACAACCCGCGGGTCGCCCGCGACGCCCAGCGGCTTGCCGTTCTTGGTCCAGGCGAAGCGGTACGAGACGTCGTCGCCGTCCAGGTCGGTAGAGCCCGCCACGACCACCGCGCGCAGCGCCTCGCCCTTTCGCGGCTTCGCGGGGCGGACCTCGATCTGCGGCTTAGTCGGCGGCGTGTTTCGGAGCGTCACCTCGGCCTCTGCGGACGGCCCCTCGAGCTGACCGTCGAAGGCCCTGACCTCGACCTTGACCTTCTGGTGCTTCCGCGCGGCGCCGGCCGGGAGCCGCGCAGCCTCCAGCGGCTGGTTCCTCGCCTCGCCGGCGACGGTCCAGCGATGGCGGTACACGATGGGATCGCCGTCGACGTCGGTGGCCGCGCGCTCGAGCCGGACCACGAGCTCGTAGTCGCGCCGCGGCGACTGTGGGTCGATGGCGACGGCGATCGCCCCCGGCGCCGTGTCGCCGACGCGCGCGGCCGCGAAGACCGGCTTCGCGTCCAGCTCGCCGTCGCTGGCGATCACGCGCGCCGTCACGAGCGCCCCCTTTCGCAGCAGCTCGGCGGGGAGCTTCTCTCCGCTGACGCCGGTCTCGAGCCCTTCGAGCAGCCAGTCGATCCGGTAGCTGATCGCGTCGCCGTCGGGATCGGGAGGGGGCTTCGTCACGACCGCGCGCACCGGCCCCGAGCGCGAAGGCTGCGGCGGATCGAGCGCCACCACCGCCTCTCCAGGCGGCGTGTCGAGCACCCGGATCTCCTGGCTCTCGGCGACGCGCGCCCCCATCGGCGGGGTGAGGACGAAGCGCCAGCGCTCGCCCCGGCGCACCGTGCCAGGGGGCAGCTCGCGCTTGCCGTCGAGCTCCTTCACGGGGTGCCCGTTCTTGAACCACTCGATCTTCGGCTCGGGCACCGCCTGGCCTGGCCCGGCGTCGAGCCAGACTCCGCGCCACGTCGCGACGACCTTGTCCGACGCTCGGGGCTCGGCGGGCGAGAGCGCGAGGTCGCGATACGTGGGCGGGTTGGGGC
>JBAVTL010000557.1:0-6308 GCA_049696175.1 Anaeromyxobacteraceae bacterium | reverse complement strand
GAGCAGGAGGCGCTCGCCCCGCACGTCGTGGGGACGGCGCCAGAGGCCGCGCTCGCGAGCTCGTCCGGCGTCACGACGACGGCACCCCCCTTGCGCGCCGACGCGATCGCCGCTCGCGTGACCGCGGCTACGGCGTCGGCGGGGACGGACTCCCCTGCCGACGTGCCCAGCACGGCGACGCGGGACGCCCCGTCGCCCGCCCCCGCGTCGGCGGGGGCGAGCGCCAGGAGGAGCGCGACGAGGAGCGGGCTCCCCGTGGCACCGAAGCGCGTCATGGCGTGGCGAGGATCGAGACGTCGTCCAGGTACATGCCGGTGACGTAGTAGCCGTACTGGTACGTCTGGCACTGGATCCGGACGGTCTGGCCCGCGTAGGCGTTGAGTGACTGGGTCGTCGTCGTAAAGAGCGTCGAGTTCGCGTAGGTGCTGAACAGCGTCATGTACGTCGTGAGGCCGTCTTCGCTCCGGATGGAGCAGGAGCTCGTGTCCCAGCCGTAGTACGGGTAGTTCGTGTACGGGCGGTAGGAGATCGACGCGACGATCGACGCGAAGCCGGTCGGGAGTGCCACGGTCTGGTAGAGCGTGGAGTATCCGGCCTGGGCCGTGGTGCCGGTCGCGTTTCCGACCTGCGCCGACCAGGTGCCGGTCTTCGCCACGGCTGACGTCAACACCGGCGCCGTCGACGTAGACGTGAAGCTCGGGGTCCAGCCGGCGAGCGTGCCGGCCTCGAAGCCGCCGTTGGTCACGAGCTGAACGACGGTGACCAGGTTTCCGGACTTGCCGATCATCGTGTTCCCGCTCGTGTCCTTCGCGCCCGAGACGTTGTACGCGCCGGTGCCGTTGGTCGCGGCGGGGATCGTGATGTTGAAGGTGCCGACGGTCCTGTTGACGTTCCATGCGAACGTGGCCGTCCCGCCCGCCGTGACCAGCCCCGCCGGCAACGCGATCGTCGGGACGATCGACCCGTCCATGTACTCGGAGAAGTAGAGCGTCAGCGTGATCGTCTTCGCCGTCGCCCCGCCGGTGTTGTCGGCGTTGCCTCCGCCCTGGATCGCGGAGTCCACCACCGGGGCGACGGTGTCGCCTCGCACCTTCGGAGTGGCGGTGGAGGGCGACGGGGCCTCGCCCAGCTCGTTCACCGCCACGACCGCGAAGTCCACCTTCACGCCGAACGCGAACGGCGTCTGGATCGCGTCCAGGCCGTTGACGTAGTAGTCGAACGTGCCCGGCAGCGTCACGATGGTGCTCGGCGTGAACGACGCCGCGACCGTCTTCGCGAGGAGCCAGCTCGGGTTCTTGTTCGTGTCGCGCACCCAGATCTGGTAGCCGGACGCGCTCATGGACCCGTCCCACGCCAGGTTGAAGGAGGCCGTGTCGTAGTCCACGGCCGTCGGGTTCACGATCAGGCCCGTCACGGGCGGGAGGAGCGCCACCGCGACGTCGGCCGAGAAGGAGCGCGAGGACGATCCGGTGATGTACTCGCCGTTAGTCGCGACCGCGTGCGCGGTGACCGTGTAGGCGTGGTTGGCCGCGAGCGCGGTCCCGCCGGTGGGGACGACGGTCAGGATCTTCGAGGTAGCGTCCACCGAGGTGGTGACCGCGACGTCCCTCGCCGCCGTGACGTCGTAGAGGGTCACATAGGTGAGCACCATGTCGAGCTGGCGGTTGAACGTGAGGTGGATCGGGGAGGTCGGAGCGATCGACCCGGACTCCACGTTGGACGTCAGCAGCAGCAGGTCCGCCGCGGCGAGCCGCAGGTCGAAGTCGAGGAGCGACGTCGCGCTGGGGTAGGCGACTGCGTTCCTGGTGAGCGCGTCGTAGTCTGCGAGGCCGTCGGCGTTCGAGTCCCAGGGCTGCGCCACCACCGGGATGGAGAGCCCGGTCGGCGCGCCGGGGAGGCCACCGAGGGAGTAGGCGCCTGCCGCGTCGGTGGTCGCCGTCGTGACCAGGTCGAAGCCCCGGGACCGGAGGTCCACCATCAGGACCACGCCCTGCGCCGGGAGGCCGTCGCGCGCGTAGACGTGGCCGTTCAGCGTCGCGTTTGCCTGCGCGAGCGCCACGTCGAGCTGGGCGACGCCGTTGCTCGGGTAGTCGCCGGCCGTGCTCGGGACCGTGGCGACGCCGAGCGCCGCCACGTGGTTCGCGAGGGAGAAGCGGACCTCGTAGGTCGCGCCGCCGACCAGCCCACCGAGCGTGTACGCGCCGTTGGCGTCCGTCGTGGCGGAGCGCAGGCCACCCGCAGACGGCGCCGTGACGGTGACGCTCGCGAGCGGCAGCCCGGTGCGCAGCGACGTCACGACCCCGACGATGGTGCCACCCGGGTTGGACGGCGACTGGTTCTGCGTAGTCTCGACGGTCTGCTTGTCCTGCGTGCAGGCGACGAGGACGGACAACGCGACGGCGTACACCGGGATTCGGTTCATGCCCCCTCCAAAAAGGAACGAAGGGGGGATGCTCACGGTGAATCAGCCTATCTGTCAAGCTGATTCAGTCACCCATCGTGACGCACATGCGTCGAGGTGCTGGCCTCAGGCCTGCAGCTTGAGCAGCGTGCGCACGGTCGAGATGACGTCCACGAACTGCACGGGCTTCTGGAGGTAGACGTCGATGCCGAGGCTCTCGGCGCGCGCGCGGGCGTCGGGGCCGCCGGCGCTAATGATCACGGTGGGGATCCCGAGCAGCGCGGGGTCGGCCTTCATCCGCTCCACGAGCGTGAAGCCGTCCATCACCGGCATGTAGAGGTCGGCCATGACGAGGTCGATCCTGGGCTGGCGCTTGAGCCGGACGAGCGCGTCGTGGCCGTTCGCCCCGTACTCGACGCCGATCTCCGTGGCGCCGTCCGGCGTCCGCAGCTTCCGCAGGGCGTACTCGTACATCTCGACGACGTGCGGGTTGTCCTCCACGACCAGGACCCGGAAGCTCCGCTTCAGCTTGCCGAGGCCGGTCCGGGCGATCTCGGCGAGCGACGCGAGCTTGTGGCGGTCGTCGATCCGATCGACGGGCAGCTTCACCGCGACGCCCGGGGGGCCCGCCTCGCCCCCTGGACGGCTTCGGACGACCTCCACCTCGATCTCGACGGGATCGAGGAGGGAGGGGAAGCTGATCTGGAGCGGCACCCGTTCGCCGTCCGCGAGCGCGCGATCGGTCCTGATGAAGAGTCCGCTCGCCGAGAGGTTCTCCGTGACGTCCCGGACCTCGGTCGGCCCGCCGGGGTAATCCACCCTAAGCACTAGGGGAACACGCGGATCCCTGCGCTGGTCCTTGTCCGCACTCATCTGGAGTCTGGAAGTCTATATCACGGTGGATTCACTTGACAATCCCGGGGTCCACCAATAGCCTGCGCGGCATTTCCAACCCCCCGCAGTCTCAGCTGTCTTCATCGGACCGTCATGACCGTTCAGGCGTCTGTGGGTGCCGCCGAAGTACTGCCGCGCGAGAAGGTCGAGCACTTCGATCGGGAGCTAGTCGAGATCCTGAAGAGGTACCCGCCCGACAAGAAGGCCGCAGCCATGATCCCCGCCCTTCGCCTCGGGCAGGAGATCTTCGGCTGGGCCTCTCCCGCGGTGAAGAAGCTCTGCGCCGATCGACTCGGGACCACTGCGTCCCGGGCCGAGGAGGTGTCGACCTTCTACGTGATGTTCAACAACCAGCCGACGGGGAAGCACGTGGTGGAGATCTGCACCAACGTCTCCTGCTGCCTCTCCGGCGGTGAGCGGATCTTCGACGCCCTCAAGGCGAAGATGGGCGTCCAGAACGGCGGCACCACCGCCGACGGCCGCTACACGCTCCGCGAGGTCGAGTGCCTGGGCGCCTGCGGCACGGCCCCGGCGATGCTCGTGGACGAGGAGATGTACGAGCGGCTCGACCTCCAGAAGGTCGAGCAGATCCTCGGAGGCCTCAAGTGAGCGAGACGCTCATCCTGACGAAGCGCTGGGGCAAGCCCAACAGCGCTGCCCTGGAGACCTACCGCGCCGATGGCGGCTACGCCGCGCTGGACAAGGCGCTGTCCATGGACCCCGGCGCGATCGTCGACGAGGTGAAGAAGTCGAACCTCCGCGGACGCGGCGGCGCCGGCTTCGCCACGGGGCTCAAGTGGACCTTCCTCCCCAAGGACGTCCGCCCGCGCTACCTCACGATCAACGCCGACGAGTCCGAGCCCGGGACCTTCAAGGATCGGTACATCCTCGAGCACGACCCCCATCTGCTGATCGAGGGGATCGCGATCACCTGCTGGGCCCTCGACATCCACCGGGCCTACGTCTACATCCGCGGTGAGTTCGCCAAGCAGGCGCGCTCCCTGGAGAAGGCGATCGGGGAGGCGCGGCTCGCCGGCCTCATCGGCAAGCGGCTCGGCGACAAGAAGGACTTCGACCTCGAGGTCAACGTCCACCGCGGCGCCGGCGCCTACGTCTGCGGCGAGGAGTCTGCGCTCCTGGAGTCGCTCGAGGGCAAGCGCGGCAACCCGCGGCTCAAGCCCCCGTTCCCGGCGATCGTCGGCCTCTGGAACAAGCCGACGATCATCAACAACGTCGAGACGATCGCCAACATCCCCTGGATCATCGACAACGGGAGCGCGGCCTTCGCCGCCCTCGGCACGGGGAAGACCGGCGGCACGCGGCTCTTCGGCGTCTCCGGCCACGTGAACCGGCCCGGCGTCTACGAGAAGCCGGCGGCGTACAACCTCAAGAAGCTGCTCATGGAGGACTGCGGCGGGATCGTCGGCGGCCGGCAGCTCAAGGCCGTGATCCCAGGCGGCTCCTCCTCGCCGGTCCTCCGCGCCGACGAGATCGACATCTCGCTCGAGGTCGACGCCGTGAAGGCGGCGGGCTCGATGTCGGGGTCCGGTGGCGTCATCGTCTTCGACGAGTCGGTCTGCATGGTCCGCGCCCTCGCCCGCATCTCCAAGTTCTACGCAGAGGAGAGCTGCGGCCAGTGCACCCCGTGTCGCGAGGGGACCGCCTGGATGGAGGCGATCGTCGAGAAGATCGAGCACGGCCACGGCACCGCCGCGGACGTCGAGAAGCTCGAGCAGATCGCCAACAGCATCGGCGGCAACACCATCTGCGCGCTCGGTGACGCGGCGTCGATGCCGGTCCAGTCCTTCCTCAAGAAGTTCAAGCCCGAGTTCCTGCGCCACGTCGAGGAGCACCGCTGCCCCTTCGGCGACTCCGGCTGGGGGCTAACCCAGGCGTCCCGCGAGGCCCTCGTGGGCGCGGTGAGGTACTAGCGATGAGCGGGAACGCCGAGCTCGTCACCTTCTTCGTCTTCGCCGTGCCGCTCCTCCTCACCGCTGCCGGCGTGGTCATGGCCCGCAACCCGATCTACGCGGCGATGAACCTCGTGGCGGCCTTCTTCTTCATGGCCGGCATCTACATCCTGCTGGTGGCGCACCTGATCGCCTTCATGCAGATCCTGGTCTACGCAGGCGCCGTGATGGTCCTGTTCCTCTTCGTGATCATGCTGCTCTCGATCCACGAGGAGAACATCGAGGCGCGCATGCCCCGCGCGGTGCAGTGGATCGGCGCCGCTGGCGCGGTCGGCATCTTCGGCCTCCTGGTCGCCGCCGTCTGGAGCGTGTCGGGCGGCGAGGTGACGAACCTCCCGGCCGACTTCGGCACCGTGAAGGCCGTGGGCAAGGTCCTCTACACCCAGTACCTGCTCCCCTTCGAAGCCACCAGCCTCCTGCTGCTCGTGGCCATCGTGGGCGCGGTCGTCGTCGCCAAGGAGAGGATCTGACGATGGTCCCGGTCGCCTACTACCTCGTCCTCGCAGCCGCGCTCTTCGCCATCGGCGCCGTCGGCGTGATGATCAAGCGGAACGCGCTGATCGTCATGATGAGCCTCGAGCTCATGATGAACGCGGCCAACCTCACCTTCCTCGCCTTCGCGCGGCAGCGCGGAGACCTCGGCGGCCACGCCGTCGCCTTCTTCGTGATCGCCCTCGCGGCGTGCGAGGCGGCGGTCGGCCTCGCCATCGTGATCGCGCTCTTCCGGACGCGCGGAGACGTAGAGCTCGAGCAGGTGCGGACCCTGCACGAGTAGCTGCGAGCGCCGATCCTGGGGCGCTTTTCTGCGACGATCTGTCGGGTGAAGCGCTAGATTCGCGCAATGCTCGCTCGCTGCGCCCGCTGCCAGGGCACCTTCCAGGCCGATCGGTTCGGCGTCCAGACCTGTCCGCACTGCGGCGGGGAGGTGCTCCTCTCGGATCCCAACGCTCCCCAGCAGGGCGTTGGCGACCCCGCCACGCCGGCAGGAGGCGCTCCGCCCCCCGCCGCCCCGCCCAGCGCCCCCTCCGCGAGCGTTCCTCCGT
>JBAVTL010000556.1:0-3367 GCA_049696175.1 Anaeromyxobacteraceae bacterium | reverse complement strand
GCGCCGGCCGTGCCAGCGCGCCCCGTGATCGATCCGCGGACGCTCCGGCCGACCTCGACGCAGGCCGTGGTCATCTCCCGCCCCACCAGCCCCGTCCGGCGGGTGACGCCGCCGACCACGTCGCGCTCCACCTATCCGGCCGCGCCGGGTCCCCGTGCGCTCGGCCCGATCCGTGACCTCAAGGTCGTCCCGGGCGCGCCCGGCCGCGACCGCGAGTTCATCGAGGTCGGCAAGGACAAGAACAAGCGGGGAGGGCGGACGACGACCGGCAAGCCGGAGACCGAGGCCGCGAAGGCGCTCTCCGGCAAGGAGCTGCTCCAGGCCGCGATCAACGACCGGTCCTTCATCCCCATCCGCGGGAAGAAGAAGAGGCCCACCAAGAAGGGACAGAAGACCCTGGTGACCGAGCGCGCCGAGCACAAGAAGATCATCCGCGTGGAGGAGGCGATCTCGGTCTCCGAGCTCTCCCAGGCCATGGGCGTCAAGGCGGCCGACATCATCCGCAAGCTGATGCAGGGCGGGAAGATGGCCACCATCAACCAGCGCATCGACGCCGAGACGGCGGCGATCCTGGCGACGGACTTCGGCTACACGATCGAGAAGAAGGGCTTCGAGGTCGAGGAGTACATCCCCGAGATCGCGGAGAACGAAGAGGATCTCAGGATCCGGCCGCCGGTCGTGACCGTGATGGGCCACGTCGACCACGGCAAGACGTCGCTCCTCGACGCGATCCGCAAGGCGGACGTCGCGGCGGGCGAGGCGGGCGGCATCACCCAGCACATCGGCGCCTACTCGGTCCAGACCACGCACGGGCCGATCACGTTCCTCGACACCCCGGGCCACGAGGCCTTCACCGCGATGCGCCAGCGCGGCGCGCAGGTGACCGATCTCGTCGTGCTCGTGGTCGCGGCGGACGACGGCGTGATGCCCCAGACGATCGAGGCGATCAAGCACGCGAAGGAAGCGGGCGTGACGATCCTCGTCGCCATCAACAAGATCGACAAGCCGGGCGCCACGCCCGAGCGCGTCATGCAGCAGCTCACCGAGTACGAGCTGGTCGCCGAGAAGTGGGGCGGCAGCACCATCATGATGCCGGTCTCCGCGCGCACGAAGGAGGGGATCGCCGAGCTGCTGGAGTACATCGCCCTCCAGTCCGAGGTGCTCGAGCTCAAGACCAACCCGAACAAGGTCGCGAGCGGGCGCGTCATCGAGGCGAAGCTCGAGAAGGGGCGCGGGCCGGTCGCCACCGTCCTCGTCCAGGAGGGGACGCTGCGGGTCGGCGACGCGATCGTCACCGGGTCCCACTACGGCAAGATCCGCGCGATGATGAACGAGCGCGGCGACCTGGTGAAGGACGTCCCGCCGGGCTACCCGGTCGAGGTCCTCGGCCTCTCCGGCGTCCCCGTCGCGGGCGACGAGTTCAACGTCGTCTCCGACGAGAAGTCCGCGAAGGAGGTCGCCGTCCATCGCGCCGAGAAGATCCGGCAGAAGGAGCTCTCGCAGGTCAAGCGGGCGACGCTCGAGGATCTCTTCGCCAAGTCCAAGGACTCCGCCAGGAAGATGCTCAACGTCGTCGTCAAGGCGGACGTGCAGGGCTCCTCCGAGGCGGTCTCCCAGGCCCTCGCCAAGAGCGCCACCAAGAAGGTCGGCGTGGACATCCTCGACACCGGCGTCGGCGCCATCACCGAGTCGGACGTCCTCACCGCCGCCGCGGGCAAGGGGATCATCGTCGGCTTCCACACCCGCCCCGAGACCAAGGTCGAGCAGATCGCGAGCCAGCAGGGGGTGAAGATCCTCCTCTTCGACGTGATCTACGAGGCGGTCGACGCGATCAAGGAGGAGATGGTCGGCCTCCTGGATCCGATCATCGAGCAGAAGCCGCTCGGCAAGGCCGAGGTCCGGCAGCTCATCAACATCCCCCGCCTCGGCACCATCGCGGGCTCCGCGGTGACCGACGGCGTGATCAAGCGGAACGCGCAGGTCCGGGTGGTTCGCGAGCGGAAGACGCTCTTCACCGGCAAGGTCACGTCGCTGAAGCGCTTCAAGGACGACGTCAAGGAGGTCGCGGCCGGGATCGAGTGCGGCATCGGCGTCGAGGGCTTCTCCGACCTGAAGGCCGGCGACATCCTCGAGGTCTACGAGCTCATCGAGATCCGCCCGTCGCTGGAGTAGGTGATCGTCGGCATCCTCAGGCTCACGCTCCACCTCCCGGCGCCCGGCTCCCTCAAGTCGAAGCGCCACCTGGTGCGCTCGGCCATCGATCGGGTGAAGGCGAAGTTCAACGTCTCCATCGCCGAGGTGGCGGAGAACGACCTTTGGCAGAAGAGCGTGCTGGGCGTGGCCGCGGTCGGGAACGACCGCGCCTTCGTCGGCGAGACGCTCGACAGGGTGGCCGCCTTCGTGGGGTCGATGCACGGCGGGCAGATCCTGATCACCGGCCGCGACGTGGAGATCCAGGGCTACGCCGATCACCTCGGCGCGGGCTCAGGCAGGACGCTGGCCGAGGCCGAGGGGCTTCCGCCGCAGGAGGACGACGATGAGCACACATGACCGCCCGGCCCGCGTGGCCCACGAGTTCCAGCGCGAGCTCTCCGCGCTCATCGCGCGGGGGCTGAAGGATCCGCGCGTCACCGGCTTCATCACCGTCACCGGGGCCAAGATGTCTCCCGACCTCAAGGAGGCCGTCGCCTACGTTTCGATCCACGGGGACGAGAAGGTGGTGGCCGAGACGCTGGCCGGCCTGCGCGCGGCCGCCGGCTACCTGCAGCGCGAGGTGGCGCGGGCCGTGAAGCTCCGCTACACGCCCCACCTCCGCATCGTCTTCGACGAGTCGGTCGGGCGCGGCGATCGGATCGACCGGCTCCTGCGCGAGGCCAAGGCCAACGACGCCGTGGCCGTCACCAAGAAGGACCCCGAGGAGGAATGAGCGCGCGGCGCGCGAAGGGGCGCGCTCCGGCGGGTCCAGGTGGCGTCCTCCTCGTCGACAAGCCGAAGGGGCCGACGAGCCACACTGTGGTGGAGCGGGTCCGCCGGGCGCTCGGCGCGGCCAAGGCCGGGCACGCAGGGACCCTGGACCCTGCCGCCACCGGCCTCCTCGTGATCTGCGCCGACGACGCGGTGAAGCTGCAGCACTGGCTCGCCGACGGCGACAAAGGGTACGAGGCGACGGTCGCCTTCGGCGCCGCCACGGACACCGAGGACGCGGAGGGCCAGGTGGTGGAGCGCGGGGATCCAGGCGCGCTCCAGGTCGATCCGCTCGCGGCGGCGCTGCGCGGCTTCGTCGGCGAGATCGAGCAGCTGCCCCCGATGTACTCGGCGGTGCGCGTCGGCGGCCGGCGGCTGCACGAGGCGGCCCGCGCCGGCGAGG
>JBAVTL010000555.1:0-4926 GCA_049696175.1 Anaeromyxobacteraceae bacterium | reverse complement strand
GGAGAGGCCGCACGACAGCGCGCCCGCCCGCCGGTCGGGGCGCCGCTCGAGGCGGCGGATCTCGTCCCGGAGCCGGGCGAGGACGAGGGTGTGCTTTGAGGTCTCGACTGCCATCCGATCCCAATATACTGGTCGGATGTTCAGCCATCAAGCGACTCTGACAGTTCACGCCAACGGACCATTTCGCCAGCCAGTCGTCGGGCCGCACATCGTTCCAATCCCGGAACGGACCGTTCCAGATCACCACCTTGCGCGCGATCTGCGTCGCCTTAACCTAGTCCCTGGGACGCCACGAGCAGCAGCCCCGCCGGGCGACCGACTCCAACCACCACGAAAGAGGTTCAAGTGACCGCAGCCGCCGTCTCTCCACGCTCGCCAGCCCATCCGATCGATCCGCTCTTCCACTCGCGCTGGTCCCCCCGCGCCTTCACGGGCGAGGAGATCCCGGTGGAGACGCTCATGGGGCTCTTCGAAGCGGCCCGCTGGGCCCCCTCGGCGATGAACGTCCAGCCCTGGCGCTTCGTCTACGCGCGCCGCGGGACGCCGGCCTTCGACTCGTTCCTCGCCGTGCTCGCGCCCGCGAACCGCGCGTGGGCCGAGAAGGCGTCGGCGCTGGTCGCGCTGGTGTCGCACGAGCTCATGGCGCTGCCGGGCCAGCCGGGGCTGATCCCCTCCGCGTCCCATTCCTTCGACGCCGGCGCGGCCTGGGCGCAGCTCGCCCTCCAGGCGCACCTCTGGGGGTGGAGCACGCACGCGCTCGGCGGCTTCGACCGCGACGCCGCCCGCGCCGCGCTCCGGATCCCAAAGGACCACGGGATCGAGATCTTCGTCGCCGTCGGGAAGCAGGGCGACGCCGCCGGCCTGCCCGACTGGGCGAAGGCGCGCGAGCAGCCCAACGACCGGAAGCCGCTCGGAGAGCTGGTCCGCGAGGCCTCGTTCAACTTCTGATGAAAAGGGCGGGCCCCTGCTCGGGGACCCGCCCTTCCGGCCATCCCTCCTTAGAGGGGTCGGCGCGAGGCCAAGCCTCGACTAACCGTTCGCCGCGACCTTCTTGTCCTGCTCGGCGATCTCCGCCCGGACCTTCTCCATGTCGAGGGCGCGGACCTGCTTGATGAGGTCCTCGAGCGCCGCCTCGGGGAGCGCGCCGGGCTGCGAGAAGAGCAGCACCTTGTCCCGCATGATCATCAGCGTGGGGATGGAGCGGATGTCGAAGGACCCGGCGAGCTCCTGCTGATCCTCGGTGTTCACCTTGCCGAAGGTCAGATCGGGGTTCTTGGCCGCGATCTTCTCGTAGGTCGGTCCGAAGGAGCGGCAAGGGCCACACCACGGCGCCCACCAGTCGATGAGGACGATCCCGTCCTTCTCCACGACCTCCTTGAAGTTCTTGCTCGTCACCTCGACGGTAGCGGTCCCCATGTCGTCCTCGTGGCGCCCACCGTCCATTCGGCTCACGGCGCCCTGCTCACTCTTCGACCCTGGAGATACGAAAAGGGTTCGGGTCGCGCAAGGGAGTGGAGGGCCCGTTCGCTCAGTGGGATGGCGGGTACTTGTGGAGCTTGCGCTGGAGCGAGCGGCGATGGATGCCCAGCCGTCGCGCCGCTTCCGAGATGTTGCCGCCGCAGTCGGAGAGGACGCGCTGGATGTGCTCCCACTCGGCGCGGGCGAGCGACGGGGTCTCGATGCCCGGCTGCTGCTTGGCGGACTGGGTGCCGTTGAGCGCCGAGAGGATCTCGTCGGCATCGGCCGGCTTCGGCAGGTAGCCGATAGCCCCCTCGCGGACCGCCTCCACCGCAGTCGCGATTGAGCCGTACCCGGTCAGCATCAGCACGCGGGTCGCGGGATCCTGCTTCTTGAGTGCACGGAGCACGTCGATGCCGCTGCCGCCCGGCATCTTGAGATCGACCACCGCCATCTCGGGGGAGTCGCGGTCCACCTCGCGCATCGCCTCGTCGGCGCTGCCTGCGGTCCGGACATCGTAGCCGCGGGTGCGGATCGCCTGCGCGAGCCGCTCGCGGAGGATCGCGTCGTCGTCGACGAGCAGGATGCTCGGCAACGCGT
Organism: Anaeromyxobacteraceae bacterium; assembly: GCA_049696175.1. Taxonomy (GTDB): domain Bacteria; phylum Myxococcota; class Myxococcia; order Myxococcales; family Anaeromyxobacteraceae; genus DATIVK01. The sequence continues at coordinate 2,868 of JBAVTL010000555.1, read as the reverse complement.
CGTGAGACACTTCCGACGTCGTCATGTGGTGCTCCTTCCGCCGGTCTGGACCGCCGGCAACTCGATTCGGACCTCCGTCCCGACTCCGGGACGGGAGGCCATGGTGAACTCTCCGCCGAGCTGATCTACGAGGGTGCGGGTGAGGAAGAGCCCCAGCCCCATCCCCTCCCCTGGGACCTTGGTGGTGAAGAACGGCTCGCCCGCGTGCTGGAGGACATCGGGCGGCATCCCGCGCCCCTGGTCGATCACCGCCACGCGTACCGTCCCGTCATCCGCCCCGATCCAGAGCCTGACGCCCACGTCGGGCGGCGAGGCCTGCAGCGCGTTCTTCAGGAGTCCGCGCAGCGCGTCGCCGAGCGCACGGGGGGGACCGACAACGCTCGCGTGCTCCGCCCCGGGGGCGAACTCCAGCGTCACGCGCCCCCTCTGCGCGAGGCCGTCGAGCCCGCTCGCTGCCCACGCGCTGAGCTCTAGCTGGGAGAACGGCTCGCCCGCGTTCTCCCCCGCGTGGCGCGCCATGCGGTCGAGGATGTCGCGGCAGCGGGCGACCTGGTCCCGGATGAGCGCCAGGTCGGAGCGGACCTCCTCGGGGGCGTCGGCCAGCGTCCTCCGCAGCTCCTGCGAGACGACGGCGATCGTCGAGAGCGGCGTGGAGAGCTCGTGCGCCGCGCCGGCGGCGAGCGTCGCGAGCGAGGCGAGCCGCTCCCGGCGATCGACGCGGATCCGGACGACCTGGAGCTCGTGCTCGCGATCGGCTAGCGCGCGCGCGACGCGCCGGATGAAGTAGACGATGAAGGCAGCTGCGAAACAGAACGCTACCCACATCCCGTGGAGCCGCAGGAACTCCTGCGACGGCGCGACCTCGATGTGATGGTGGGGGGAGGTGAACCACTCATGGACGAAGAGCGAGCCGTAGCTCAGGAGGTTGGCGACCGAGAGGACCCACGCCCACGTCCCCGGGAGCAGCGCCGCCGCGAGCGCGATGTTCACGAGGAACAACGTCGAGAAGGGGTTGAACGCCCCGCCGGTAAGATCGATCAACACCGCCAGCACCACGGCGTCGATCGCCATGATTCCGACCAGGTGTCCGAGCGCGACGCGCCCCTGCAGCGTCCAGCGCTCGATGAGGACGTTGCCGATGGCCTCCGCGGCGACGAGCGCCCCAAGCGTGAGGACCGGGAAGGGATTGCTCACGAGGAGGCGGGTCGTCGCGATCAACCCGACCTGCCCTACGACCGCCCACCAGTGCAGGCGCACGAGCAGTGACAGGTTGACGCGCCAGCGCTCGTCGACGTCCAGTAGTCCGACAACCGCGCTCATCGCCGCACCACTGCCCCGTGACCGAGCGCCACGGCAGCCCCTGTGTTCGATCGACACATCCCCGAAGGAGGATGTCACAATTTACCACACCCCCCTTGTACGCGTGGCGCCGCGGCGCTGTGTCGCATTCAGTTGGCGTGGTAGTTTTCGCGCCCAATGCGCGGTCGCCGACGCCACGTCTCCTCCGTCCTGGCCGACGCGCTTGCCGCGCGCGGCCGCGCGCAGTCTGCCTCCACCGCATCGTACTTCGCGGAGGCGGTCGGACACCGGCTGGCGCAGGAACTGACGGTCAGAGGCAAGCTCCGAGACGGTCGTCTGCTCGTCGTCGCGAGCAGCGCCGAGTGGGCGGCTCAGGTGACCGCGCTGGAGTCCGAGATCGTCTCCATCCTTCAGCAGCGGCTCGGAGCGGCCGCCCCAACCGGCCTCTCGATCCATGTCGGTGAGGTGCGCTAGTGCGCCTCGACGTCGGCGCGCTCGCCCTGCTCTCGGCCACCGCGTGCGCCACAGGAACGCGCCCCCCGGCCGTGACCGAGCCGCCACCGCCGGGCCGCTCCAGCGCGGGATCCAGCTGCGGCGATTACGGTTACGACGCTCCTGTCCAGCGGACGCCACTGGAGTCGCGCGCCTGGCAGGAGGTCCAAAGGACCCTTCGCGCCACCGGAACGCCCATCCGGCAGTCGGGGGCGCTCGATCGCGCCGCTCGGGTCCTCGCCGCCGGAGCCGCGGCGGACGGGTCGGACCCGCTCTCCCGGCACGGCGTCCAGGATGCGCTGCGCGCGGCCGGTGCGTTCGACCCCGCTCCCACCGCCCACCTCGCGACCGGCTCGCCGGATGCCCTCCTCGCGGCGCTGCTCGCCAGGCTGGATCGCAACGACGCGACGCACCTCGGGATCGGCGATCACGAGGTTGGCGGTGTCCACCACGTCGTGCTGCTGCTCTCGCGGCGTCGGGCTCGCGTCGATCGCTTTCCCGGTGCGGTCGCTGCCGGCGCCGTTCGACCCCTGCGCGGCGAGCTCCTGGGGCTCCTCCACCCGCGCGCCTTCGTCACCCGTCCGGACGGTGTCACCGAAGAGATCGGCGTCGAGCGGGCCCGAACCTTCGCGGGGCGGGTTCGCTTCGCCATGCCGGGGCGCTACGCGGTCGAGGTGACTGGGACCGGGGAGCGGGGGCCCGAGGTCGCCGCGCTCCTTGGCGTGTCTGTGGGCGGCGCCCCTTGCGCCGGCGAGCCGCTCCGACGGACTGCCGCCGAGCCCGACGCCGTCGAGGCTGCGGAGTCCGGGGTGATCGACGCCGTGAACCGACGCGCCACGCGCGCGGTCTCGCCGGGCTGGAGCGCGCGCCCGAACTCTCCGCGGTGGCACGCCGCCACAGCGAGCAGATGCGCGCTGCGGGCACCGTCGCCCACGTCCTCCCTGGCGGCGGCGATCTGGCCTCGCGGCTCGCGGCGGCTCGGATCGGATACTCGAAGGCCTTCGAGAACGTCGCGAGCGGGGCGACGTCGCTCGACGCCCACGCGGCGACGGAGGCGAGCCCCGCGCACCTCGGCAA
>JBAVTL010000554.1:0-3969 GCA_049696175.1 Anaeromyxobacteraceae bacterium | reverse complement strand
CGAGAGGGCGAGCGCGCGCTCACGCTCCGCCTTCGACAGGTACGCGTTGCGCGAGGAGAGCGCCAGGCCGTCCGCCTCCCGGACGATCGGCATCCCGACGACCTCGATCCCCATGCAGAGATCCCTGACCATGGTCCGGATCACCTGGAGTTGCTGGTAGTCCTTCTCGCCGAAGAGCGCGACGTGCGGGCGCGTCAGGTTGAAGAGCTTCGCGACGACGGTGCTGACGCCGCGGAAGTGGCCGGGCCGCCTCGCCCCGCAGAGCCCCTGGGAGACGCCGGTCACCTCGACCCACGTCTGGTGGGACGGCGGGAAGATCAGCTCCGGGGAGGCGGGCGCGAGGACCAGATCCACGCCTGCCGCGCCGCACTTCTCGAGGTCTCCCTCTAGATCGCGAGGGTAGCGCGAGAGATCCTCGGCGGGGCCGAACTGCGTCGGGTTCACGAAGATCGACGCGACGACGAGGCCACGCTTTCCCTGCTCGTCGGCGCGCGCGCGCGCCTCGCGCATCAGCGAGACGTGACCCTCGTGGAGGAACCCCATCGTCGTGACGAGGACGACGCGGGCGCCGCCTTCGCGGGCGGCAGTGCAGCGAGCCTGCCACCCGGCAGGGTCGGTGAACAGCTCTGGCTTCATGGTGCGCGGAGTCTACACCGGGGCGCCGAACGCGGCGGCCTCGTCGTGATGCTCCTCCTGCTCGTCCGCCATGGGCACCAGCCGGACCGCGGAGGAGTGGTACGAGTGGGCGTCGTCCGGGAAGCTGCGCGCCTTCACCTCGGTCACGTAGCTGCCGACGGCGCCGGTGATCGCCTGGCCGATCTCGGCGTAGCGCTTCACGAACTTGGGCACGAAGGCGTCGTCCAGGCCGAGCAGGTCGTTGAGGACGAGCACCTGGCCGTCGCAGTGCGGCCCGGCGCCGATCCCGATGGTCGGGATGGAGAGCTGACCGGTGATGATCCTCGCGAGCTCGGTCGGGATGCCCTCCAGCGTGACCGCGTAGCAGCCCGCGGCCTCCAGCGCGCGCGCATCGCGCAGCAGCTGCTGGGCCTTCTCGGTGTCCCTGCCCTGGACGACGTAGCCGCCCATCTTGTGCATGAACTGCGGCGTGAGGCCGATGTGGCCCATGACCGGGACGCCGGCGCGGACGATCCGCTGGATCACGGGGACATAGTCCTGTCCCCCCTCGAGCTTCACCGACTCGACGCCGCCCTCGGCGACGAGCCGCATGGCGCCCCGGACTGCGTCGTCGACGCTCGCCTGGTAGCTGCCGAAGGGCATGTCGCCGATGAGGTGCGGCCGTCCGCCAGCGCGGGCGAGGCCGCGGTGGACGGCGGCCGAGTGGTGGATCATCTGATCGAGCGTGACGGGGAGGGTCGACTCGTGGCCGAGGACGGCCATGCCGACCGAGTCGCCCACGAGGACTGCGTCGATCCCCGCGTCCGCGACGAGCCGCGCCGCGGTGGCGTCGTAGGCGGTGACGACGGCGATCGGCTCCGCCGCCTCCTTCATCCGCTTCAGGTCGTGGATCGTTACGTGCCGGCGAGGCGCGGTCTGGACGGACATTCGACTTCCTCCGGTGTAGGCCCGCGACGGGGTCCCGCCCGTTGGAGAAGGTGTGAATCTATCAGGTTCGGGTTCCCAGCGGAACGTAGTGCTGGGTCCCCTTGCGGTGGCGGCGGATGACGCCGAGGAGGGTCTCGACGTCCGCGGGGCTGCCCTCGAGGTCGATGTCGCTCGCGTTGACCACGAGGAGGGGCGTCTCGTCGTAATGGAAGAAGAAGTCGCTGTAGGCCTTGGCGAGCGTCTCGACCCAGGCCGGATCGACGTGGCGCTCGAAGTCGCGCGCGCGCCGCCGGATGCGCTGGAGCAGCACCTCGTGCCTGGCCTGCAGGTAGACGACAAGGTCGGGCTTCACCACCCGGGGGCCGAGCAGCTCGTAGAGCCGGTCGTAGAGGCTCATCTCGGTGGGGCCGAGCGCGTGCGCGGCGAAGATCCGATCCTTCGCGAACAGGTAGTCGGAGACCGTCGACTGGCTGAAGAGGTCCTGCTGGCAGAGCGCCTGCTGCTGCTGGAAGCGCGACAGGAGGAAGAAGAGCTGCGCCTGGAACGCGTGCTTGCGCTTGTCGGCGTTGAAGTCGGAGAGGAACGGGTTCTCCTCGACCGCATCGGTGACGAGCCGGCCGCCGAGCCGCTCCGCCAGGATCTGCGCGAGCGTGGTCTTGCCGACCCCGATGGGTCCTTCGACCGCAATGTAGCGGGGCCGCTCGTTGTTCATGGCCAAGGAGAGCCGGGAAGCTTGCCACGCGACGGTGCACAAGTAAACGAGCGGCTCGACTCGGGAACCATGACAAGTGGATCGCGGGTACCATGATCCTTGGATCACAGCGTTGTTGACGAGCCATGGCTGGTCACGTATCGTCGCCCCGTCTTCCGGAGTGGTGCGGGGACGGGAGGAAGCGATGGCAGCCGGGCGAAAGCTGGCGACGACTGGGGTGATCGAGGCGGAGGACGGCGGGGTCGACCCGGCGTTCCAGCGCGCGATCCTCAAGATCGCCATCGAATTGCGGAAGCCGAACGCCCGCGCCTACGACGAGGTGGTCGCCGAGACCGTCCAGAGGATGCGGCTCGACGGTCACGCCTTCCGGCGGTACCTCGGGGAGAACGGCGCCCGCGGCATGGGGTTGCTGCTCGCGAGCGCGAGGGTGCGACCGCACGACGATTAGCAGGGTTCGAGGGCGCCCGTCCGACTGGTGGGTGGGGCGGGGCGAGGGTTCGCGGGCGGGCGCCTCTCGGAGTCCCAGCGCAGCGACATTAGGGGCGCGGCCCGGCTATGACTCCTTCAGGGCAGGGTCGTAGGCCTATCCACGTGCGGTGGAAGAGGCGAGAATGGATCGTCTCGGGGGTCCGTCATGCCCGCACCGTCCCACCGCCACAGCCTCCTCGCGTCGATCGCGTTGCTGGCACCCGCCCTCCTCGCCTGTCCGTCGACGCCGTATCCGGAGGCGCGCGTCGAGAGCGCGGCCAGGGCGCCCGTCCCCAGCGCCGTCCGGCCACCCGGCACGCAGCCCCCGCTGACCGGGAGGCTCCGCTTCTCGGTCGCCGCGATGCTGTCGCCGCAGGACACCTTCGAGTCGTACTCGCACGCCTTCGAGCTGATCGCGAAGCGGCTAGGGACCGAGATCGAGTTCGTCCAGCGAAGGACCTACCGCGAGGTGAACGACCTGCTCGTCGCGGGCCAGGTGGACGCGGCCATGATCTGCACCGGCGGCTTCCTCGAGCTCGAGCGACGCGCCCCGGGGAAGGTGGAGCTCCTCGCGGTCCCGATCGCCGGCGGCGCCACCACCTACCACTCCTACGTGATCGTCCCGGCGTCCAGCCGCGCGAAGACGCTGGCCGATCTCGCCGGGAAGCGGTTCGCGTTCACGGACGAGCTCTCGCTGACCGGCCATGCCTACGCGATCTACTGGCTGAAGCGGCACGGGGCCGCCCCCGACACCTTCTTCGGCAGCCTCCAGCTCACGCGCAGTCACGACCGCTCGATCGACGCGGTGGCCAGGGGCGTGGTGGACGGCGCGTGCGTCGACAGCCTGGTCTTCGACGAGCTGGCGCGCCTGCGCCCCGAGCTTCGGGAGGCCATCCGGATCATCGACACGTCGCCCCCGTTCGGCGCCCCCCCCGTCGTCGCCGCAACGGGCGTCCCCGTGGCGCGCCGCGCCGCGATCCGCGCGGCGCTGGTGAACATGTCCGGGGATCCCGAGGGGGCGAAGGCGCTCGCGGCGATCGGGCTCCAGGGCTTCGCCGTCCTCCCGGGCAGCCACTACGACGGCGCGCGCGCCGTGATGGAGGCGACCTGGTGAGCGCGGCGTGGCCGGCCGAGAGCCGCGGGGTGCGGCTGTGGTTCAAGCTCGCCGCCTTCGGCGCCATCGCCATCATCGCCCTGCACGCCGCGCACCTCGCCGTCGGCAGCCG
>JBAVTL010000553.1:0-1868 GCA_049696175.1 Anaeromyxobacteraceae bacterium | reverse complement strand
CCGCCAGGCCGGGCGCCCGCCCGCGCGCCGCGCCCAGGGCGGCGTTGCCGACCCTCGAAGGGGAGCTCGAGGAGATCGACCACCGCGCGCACCGGCTCAGCGTGCGGACCCCGGGCGGCTCCGTCCGGCTCTCCTTCGACCGGAACACCTTCGTCCTGGCCTCGTCCGGAGCCGTCACGCCGCTCGCGCTCGCGGCGGGGATGCACGTGAAGGTGGGACGGGACGGCGAGGAGCGCGCGGCCTGGATCGAGCTGAAGCTCGCGCCCTCCACGCCCGCTGCCCCGCCGCCGTAGTACGCTGGCGCGCGCATGGAGAGGCTCCCCTCCGACACGATCATCGGCATCGACCTGGGCACCACCAACTCGTGCGCCGCCGTCGCGTTCGGCGACGGCCAGGTAACGCTCATCCCTTACAAGGGGGGCGACTACACCGTCCCGTCGATCTTCGCGATCGACGACAAGGGGAACGAGCTCATCGGCCACGAGGCGAAGCGCCAGTGGCAGCTGAACCCCCGCAACACGCTCTACGCCACGAAGCGGCTCATCGGCCGGGCCCCGAAGGACGAGGTCGTCGAGACCGTCCTCCGCACCGTGCAGTACCGGGTGCACGACGGCGGCTCGAACGACCTCGCCGTCGACTGCCAGGGCCGGTCTTTCCACGTCCACGAGATCTCCTCGAAGATCCTCGCGAAGATCCGGGACGTCGCCTCGGAGCACCTCGGGGGCCGCGTGTCACGGGCCGTGGTGACGGTCCCAGCCTACTTCAACGACCGGCAGCGCCAGGCCGTGAAGGAGGCCGGCAAGCTGGCCGACCTGGACGTGGTCCGCATCATCAACGAGCCGACCGCCGCCGCGCTCGCGTACGGCGTCGCGAAGAAGCTCGACGAGCGGGTCCTGGTCTACGACCTGGGCGGCGGCACGTTCGACGTCTCGATCATCGAGATCCGCGACCGGGTCTTCGAGGTCAAGGCGACCGGCGGCGACATGTTCCTCGGCGGGATCGACTTCGACAACGCGATGATCCGCCACGTGCTGGACGACTTCCAGGCGAAGCACGGCGTCGATCTCTCGTCGGATCCGGTGGCGATGCAGCGGATCACGGATCTCGCCGAGCGGACCAAGATCGACCTGTCGGCGCGCGGTGAGGCGCCCTTCTCGATCCCGTTCATCACCATGACGCCGCAGGGGCAGCCCCTGAACGTGGACGTGAAGTTCGACCGCGCGCTGCTGGAGCGGCTCACCGTCGACCTGCTGGATCGGACGATCCTGATCATGGGCCAGGTGATGGCCGACGCCGGCCTGGGCCCGCAGGACGTCAGCCAGGTCCTCCTCGTCGGCGGTCAGACGCGGATGCCGGCGATCCAGGAGCGGCTGACGCAGTTCTTCGGCAAGCCACCGTCGAAGGGGGTCCACCCGGACGAGGCGGTCGCGATCGGCGCCGCGCTCTACGCCTGGTCGCTCCAGGAGTCGAGCGACCTCAAGCTGACGCTGCTCGACGTCATCCCGATGGCGATCGGGATCGAGGGCGCCGGCGGGGTGATGCACGTCGTCTTCCCACGCGACACGGCGATCCCGAACGCCCGCTCGGTGGCGGCGACCAACTCGGTGGACGGCCAGACCGAGCTCGTCGTCCGCACCTACCAGGGGGACGATCCGAGCGCCCGGGCCAACGAGCTCCTCGGAGAGTTCACCTTCAGCGGCGTCCGGCCGCTGCCCGCCGGAGCCGCGCGCCTCGAGATCCTCTTCGAGGTGAGCGTGGAGGGGATCCTCTCCATGTCGGCGCGCGACCTCGACACCGGCCGCGAGATGAAGAGCACGGTCCGGGTGAGCGCCTCCGGCTGACGCGGGTCAGCGCTCGCGCCAGCCGCG
>JBAVTL010000552.1:0-3650 GCA_049696175.1 Anaeromyxobacteraceae bacterium | reverse complement strand
CCTCGAACCGCTCGCCGAGGTCGAACGCGATCCGGCCCGTGCGCGGCGTGTACGCGAGGAGCTGGTGCGCCGGGCGATGGCGGTGGAGCACGCGCAGCACGTCCCGGCCGTAGTTGCCGAGCCCCGTGGCGTTGTGGAAGACGCGCTTGGCGTCGAAGCCGATCCGCATGTGCGAGTGCGAACGTCTACTCTGCAACGGCGCGGCGGTGCAAGGCGCGTCGGGCGGCTCAGCCGTGCGGCGTCCGCTGGAGCGGCAGCCGCTCGCGCAGGATCGTCCGGAGCCTCTGGAGGAGGGTCGCCTTCCGGGTGGGGGGCGGCGCTCCCTCGATCCGGAGCGGCTCCGCCCGCAGCCAGGCCAGCGCCTCCTCGCGCGGCAGCTGCTGGAGCCGTGGGAGCCGCTCGCCGATGGCGGCGAGGTGGCGATCCTTGTCGTCGAAGTAGTGGAAGAGGACGTCGTCGCAGGGCGACACGAGGTCGAGCCGGCGCTGCAGCAGCCACCCGATCGAGAACTGCTCGACGATCGGCTTCCGGTTGGCCGGATGGACCTCGTCCATGAAGGCGATCCAGTCGGCCAGCAGCGGGAAGTGGGACGGGTGCAGCCCGAGCGCGCCCGAGTTCCACATCCAGGCCTGGACGTCGATGGGCTGGCCCCGGAAGCGGGCGCGCCCCATCCGCCGGCGGAACTTCAGCATCTGGGGCGAGCCGTGCGTGCCGGCGTGGTACTCGCGCAGGTGCATGACGGCCGACCGCTCGCCGATGCGCGCGAAGGCCTGCCCGAGGTCGCCGAGCCAGAAGGTGTCGGCGTCGGCGAACAACACCGGCTCGTCCGGGAAGCGGCGCGCCACGTCCTCCACCACCTTGGCCTTCATCCGGTAGACGAAGTCCCACGGGCCGCGCCAGTCGCGGGTACGGCCGGCGTCGAGCAGGACCGGCTCGACTGCGGGAGCCAGCGCGGCGAAGTACCCGGGCCGGTCGGTGTAGACGTGGATCCGGAGCGGCAGGGAGCCCTTCCACGCGAGGGCGGTCCAGGCGGAGTAGAGCGCCTGCGCGAGGAACTCGTCGCGTCCGGACGCGAGGTAGACGAGGTGCGCCCCGGGCATGAGGGGGCGCATGCTGTCACGGAGGCGCGCGGGGCGGCAAGCCGCCGGCGCCCCGCCTTGTTGCAGGGCCCCTCCTCTGGAATACTCCGCCCCCTCGGAGGCGCCGACCCACGCGCTGGCAGCGCCTCCGAGGGACGCCATGAACCCCCTCTTGTCGATCGCCATCCCCACCCACAGCCGGCTCGGCATCCTCGGGGACAACCTCCGCGCCATGCTCCCGGAGCTGATCGAGACGGGGGTGACGGTCCACATCTCCGACAGCAGCGACGACGACGCCACGGAGAACGGGATCGGGGCGCTCCAGCAGGAGTACGCCGGGATCTTCTACCGGCGGAACGCGGGGCTGCTCTACGACGCCAACTGCCTGAAGGCGCTCGGGATGCCGTCCACCCGGTACGTCTGGTACCTCGGGGACGCCCTGCGGATCCTACCGGGCGGGATCAAGCGCGTCCTCGAGGCGCTCGGGGAGACGCCCAGCGACTTCGCCGTCGTCAACGACGTCGGGCGAGGGGACGTAGACTTGGCGCCCGGCCTGCACCGGGACGCGGACCGGATCCTGGAGCGGCTCGGGTGGCACATGACGCTCGCCGGGGCGACGATCTACGCGCGCGAGCACCTCGAAGACCTCGAGACCCGTTACGCGAGGTACCTGGGCTGCAACTTCGTCCACCTCGCGATCATCATGGAGACCATGCTCCACGCCGGGCTCGGCCTCCTCTGGATGGACGAGCGCTGGGTGGTGGCCCACCCCGCCAAGAGGTCGGGCTGGCTCGACCGGAGCGTCGAGGTCTTCGGGCGGGACTGGTCAGCGTTCGTCCTCTCCCTGCCCGAGCCCTATCCGCTGGAGAGCAAGCACTTCGCGATCCGGGAGCACTCGCTCCGGACCGACGTCCTCGAGTGGAAGGCGCTAGGGAAGCTGCGCAGAGCGGGCCACCTGGACCTCGGGCAGCTCCGCCGTCACTGGCGCACCCTGCAGCTCGCGTCGGGCGTCCCGATGCCAGCCATCGTGCTCCTCGCGATCGCGCCGCGCTGGATGGCGAGGCCGCTCGCCCAGCTGGGCTGGCTGGCCAGGCGGTGCGTCAGGATCGGCGGTCGGTGAGGAGACGACGCAGCCGGCAGGCGAGCCGCGCGACCTTCTGCGCGAGGAAGCTGCCCAGCAGGACGCGGCCGAGCCGGCTGCCGGAGAGGTAGAAGCGGGAGATCATCGTCTGGACGTAGCGCGCCCGCAGCGCCCGCCCGTACTTTCCGCGAAGCTCGCGGCAGGCGCGGTGGAAGCTCTCGTCGATCGTCCCGGTGCTGCGGTGATACAGGTGGAACGCGATGACGTAGGCGCGGTAGCCGAGGATGTCCGCGATCAGGCAGGCGTCCGTCCCGTAGAGGTGGAAGCCGGACAGATCGCCCGAGACGGCGAGGTTCGCCTCGCTCTTCACGAGGATGAAGTTCTCGTCGAGCGACCGCACCCGCTGGGGGAACGGCTCGCCCTCGCGGTAGAAGTGGGCGTCGGCGCCGTGGCTGATCCAGACCGCCTTGTACTTGAGGTCGATCCCGCCCGCGTTCCCCAGCAGCGCCCACCTCGGATCGAGCGCGTTCACCTCCGCGATCCTGTGCTCCAGCGCGGCGAGGTCGTCGTGGATCAGCTCGACGTCCTGGTGACACACGATGACGTACCGGCCTCGCGCGGTGCGCAGGAAGAGGTTGAAGGCCTGGTAGGCGTCGTACCCGTTGCGCTCGGTGTTGTCGACGTACAGGAACTCGCAGAGATCCGGCGTGAAGCCGGCGCTCCGGAACGTCTCCAGCATCCGCTGGTACTGCTCCATCCGGGTCACGAGCGTGCAGACGCTGAAGCGGAAGGGCGGCTCGGTCTCGCGCAGGCGCCGGCTCCCAGCGAGCGCCTCTGAACGTCCGCTCCCCCCGGCGTTCACGATGGGGACGACCGGGTCCGTCACTCGGTCCGCCCCGGCGCTGCGACCGGCTCGGACGGTGTCCCGGAGGGACGAGCACGCAGCAGGAACTGGTGCGAATAGGAGTCGAGGATCCAGAGCATCCATGGGGAGACGGCGCGTCCCTGGCGCTCGAGCTTGAGCCCCCGGCGAAGCCACGGCCTCAGCAGCCTGTCGCTCAGGGTCCGCGTCTTCCCTGCGGTCGTGCGAGTCATCGCCTCGACCCTGAACCCCGCTCCGGTCACCATCTCCAGCATGGTCCTGCGCGTGAAGAAGCGCAGGTGGGTGCGGTCCAGGATCCCCTCATCCGTGTAGTCCCAGCGCCCCCGGACGAGCCCCCACAGGATCCCGGAGAACGCGACGTTCGGGAGCGAGACCACGATGCAGCCGTCCTCGCGAATGCGAGAGCGCCACTGGCGCAGGACGTCCCACGGATCGACCATGTGCTCGAGGACGTCCGCGAAGATCACGCAGTCGGGGGCCGGCCACGACGCAGGGAGCTCTGCCCCTCCCGGCATGGCGACCGCGTCGTCGAGCACGAGGCGCGCCCGCGCCGCCGCTTCCGGCCTCAGCTCGATGCCCCGGACCTCGACTCCAGGGCGCTCGGCCT
>JBAVTL010000551.1:0-1957 GCA_049696175.1 Anaeromyxobacteraceae bacterium | reverse complement strand
GGCTGCGGTGCCGCCCCCAGCGCCCCCAGCGCCGCCTGCGCCGCTCCCTCGCGGCGCGGTCCCCTCCGCTTCACCGACGCTCCCCGCGCCGATCCAGACCACGGCCCGCGTCTCCCTCGCCGCTGTCGGCGACGTCCTGATGCACGACGCCGTGAAGCGCTCGGCCACCGTCCACGGGGCGGGCGCGCCCGACGCCGGCTTCTCGTGGCTCTTCGAGCCCGTGGCCGACCTGCTCTCCCGGGCCGACCTCTCCTTCGCGAACCTCGAGACGCCGATCGCGCCCAGCAAGGGCGGCGGGTCGCGCGACTTCGTGTTCAACGCCCCCCCCGACGTGGTGCGCGCGCTCCAGCGCGACGGCATCGACGTCGTGTCCGTCGCCAACAACCACGCCTTCGACCAGGGACGCGCCGGCTTCGAGGAGACGCTGGAGGTCCTCGACCGGCTCGGGGTCCGCCGCGTCGGCGCCGGCCCCGCTGACCAGCCCGAGGGGCCCGAGCGGATCGACGCGGGAGGGCTCCGGATCGCCTTCCTCGCGTGGGCGCACTTCTTCAACCAGGACGGCAACGACTGCCCCCAGCCGCGCGCCGGCGCGCCGCGGTGCCTTCGCGCGGCGACGCTGGACCGGGCGCGCGCGATCGAGGCCGTGCGAGCGGCGGCGGCCGCGGCGGACGCGGTCGTCGTGTCGCTGCACTGGGGTGACGAGTACAAGCAGCAGCCGCGCCCCGCGGACGTCGACTTCGCTCACCAGCTCGCCGAGGCCGGTGCCGCGGTGATCCTCGGACACCACCCTCACGTCCTCCAGCCGATCGAGCTCTACCGGCGCGGCGACGGGAGGACGACGGTCATCGCCTACTCGCTCGGCAACTTCATCTCGAACCAGTCGCGCGGCTACGTCTTCGGCGTGACGCCAGAGAGGGCTGCGGCCACGCGCGATGGGGCGCTCCTGGAGGTCGAGCTCGTCCGCCGGGACTTCGGCCGTGGCGTCATCCGGGTTGACGTGGGAGGCGCGGGCTACGTCCCCCTCTGGACGGAGAACGACACCGCCGAGATCGACCAGAAGAAGGAGCCGGGGCGCCGGCCGCGCATCCGGGTCGTGGCGGTGGAGCGCGCGCTCGCGTCGGTGCGCGCGGCGATGCTGGGGATGCCTGACCCGGTCCCGGCGGAGCGGCAGCAGGAGTGGGTGCGGCTCCGCAAGGCAGAGGCGCTGCTCGCCGCCAGGCGGGAGGCGATCGCCCGCGTGCTCGGCGGGGATCTGGAGCGGCCGGCGCCGCCGCCTGCTAGCGCGGCTCCTCCGCCCCCGTGATCGGGCGGGCGTGGCCCGTGTCGGCCGGCTGGAGGTCCGGCGCCGCAGGGACCTGGAGCTCGACCAGCTCGATGCCGATGCGCTGGGCGTACTCGAAGATCCGCGCGTCCCGGTAGAACTCCCCGAAGACGATCCGCCGCGCTCCGGAGTTGGCGATGAGCTTGAAGCAAGGCCAGCACGGGGAGGCGGTCGTGTAGATGGTGGAGCCCTCGATCGCGACGCCGTTCTTGGCCGCCTGGATGATGGCGTTGGCCTCCGCGTGCACCGTGGCGACGCAGTGGCCGTCCTCCATCATGTGCCCAGCCTCGCTGCAGTGAGGGAGCCCACGGATGGAGCCGTTGTAGCCCGTGGAGAGGATCGTCCTGTCGCGCACCAGGACCGCGCCCACGTGCTTTCGATCGCAGGTCGCGCGCGTCGCCACGACCCGCGCGATGTTCATGAAGTACTCGTCCCAGCTGACACGGGTGTCCACTTGGCCTCCGGCGGGCGCCGATTCGTCGTGCGCGCGCCACATGGTACCCGAACTCTGTCGCCCAGCCGCCGCCGGCTGCTAGGATCCGCACGCATGCTCCCCACCTCGGCCCTCCTCCTCCTGCTCTCTGCGCTCGCGGCGGAGCCAGCGCCGCAGCCCACGCCGCCGAAGCCCGCCAGGCC
>JBAVTL010000550.1:0-3701 GCA_049696175.1 Anaeromyxobacteraceae bacterium | reverse complement strand
CCTCGGTCCGGCCCCTGCACGCGGCGCACGCGGCGAGGTGCGCCTCGGTCTCCACCCGATCCGCGCCGTCGAACTCGCCGTCGAGGTACGCCTCGAGCGAGCGCTCCATTTCGGCGCAGTCGATGGTGGATGGCTCGTTGCGGGGCATGGTCGCGGGTCAGTCGGCGCGCGCGCGGCGGCGCCGGTAGGTGTCCAGGTCGATCTTCTCGCCCGCGGGGGGCTCGCTCAGGATGCCTGCTGCGGCGGCGTAGCCGGCGAGCGAGCGCTGGAGGTGGCGGCGCCCGCGGAAGAGGCGGCTCATCACGGTGCCGACCGGGACGTCGAGGATCTCGGCGATCTCCTTGTAGGAGAAGTCGTGGATGTCCGCGAGGATCACGACCATCCTGAAGTCGATCGGGACCGCGTCGATCGCGGCGAGGACGTCCGCCGACACGAGCCGATCGAGCATCGCCCGCTCGGGGTTCTCCGCCTTCTCGGTCGCGTCCGGCGAGTGGAACTGGTCGGTGACCAGCTCGCGCTCGGGGCCGTCCACGAGGCTCCGCTCGCGGGTCGAGCGCCGGTACCGGTTGATGAAGGTGTTGGTGAGGATCCTGAAGAGCCACGCCTTCAGGTTGGTGCCCGGCTCGAAGCGATCGAGGAACCGGCAGGCGCGGAGGAAGGTGTCCTGCACCAGATCCTCGGCGTCGCGCGGATCCCGCGTGAACCGGAGCGCCGAGGCGTAGAGGGCGTCGAGGTGCTGCAGCCCCTCGGCCTCGAACTCCTCACGGCTCAGGGTCTTTCGGGTCATCGCTCCTCGCACTGGATCAAGCGTCCTCTCCTGGCGGCGGCTCTCGGAAGGTTGAACAGCCCTCCACCCTCCCGGATTCCCGTGGCCTCCTGGGATTGTAGCGGTGCTCCGCCCACCCCACCATGGTATGCAGCGCCCATCGAAGCCATGGCTCGCCTCCTCTTCGCCGACGACAAAGGGGTCGTATACGACCACCCGACCCTCCGCGCAGCAGCGCGGTCGGGCGACGACCTGTTCGCGCCCACTGAGCGGCCGATCCAGCTCCCGGAGGGGGCGACGCTGGCCATGCTCCCGGGGCGGCGCCCTGTCGGCGTCGATCCCGAGAGCGGCGCGCTCGTGGTGCTCGACGAAGTGAAGGTCGGGCGCCGGCGGATCGTCCCGCACGCGGTGGCGGCCACGCTTCCGCCCGGGTTCACGCGGACCCTGCTCCCGGCCGCCCAGCGTCCCGCGCCCGCGGTCGAGTCGATCCCCATCCTCCCGCAGTGGGCCTACACGGCCGCGGGACTCGGCGACGACGGGCCGGTCGCCTGGGCCCTCCACACGGATCGACGGAGCCACTGGAGCGTCGCGAGCCACTCGACGCCCGACCTCGTCGAGCGGGTGAACGCGCTCCTCGCCGAGAGCGCGAACCCCATCTACCGGCAGCTCGCGCGCTGCGCCCTGCACTGGTGCTGCTTCACCGCCCAGAACACCTTCTACCGGCGCGACGAGGGGGCCATCCCGTCGTCGTCCTCGTGCAACGCGCGGTGCATCGGCTGCCTCTCGGAGCAGGGCGAGGGGATGCCGCCCTCTTCGCAGGAGCGGATCACGCGCGCGCCGTCGGCGGAGGAGATGGCCGACGTCGCGCTCCGTCACCTCACGCGCGCCACGGGGCGGGTGATGGTGAGCTTCGGCCAGGGCTGCGAAGGGGAGCCGCTCACGCGGTGGCGCGAGATCGAGAAGGCGCTCCGGCTCGTCCGCGCCGGGACCGCGCGCGGGTCGCTCCACGCCAACACCAACGGCTCGCTCCCGAAGGCGCTCGCGCGGCTGCTCGACGCGGGGCTCGACTCGGTCCGCGTCTCGCTCAACAGCGCGTCGCCAGACCTCTACGCCGCGTGGTACCGGCCCCAGGGCTACCGGCTCGCCGACGTGGAGCGGTCGATCCAGACCGCGAAGGACCGGGGGGCGTACGTCGCGCTGAACCTGCTCTCCTTCCCCGGCGTGACCGACCGCGCCGGTGAGGTCGAGCGGCTCTGCGCCCTCGTCGCGCGCACCGGCGTGGACCAGGTCCAGACCAGGCCGCTCGCGGTCGATCCCGACGTCTACATGGCGGTCGCGCGTGGGCGCGGCGCGGGCGGTCCGGCGATCGGGATCCGGCGGCTGGTGGCCGCCTTGAAGCGCGCCCGGCCCGGGCTGGTGGTGGGAAACTTCTCGCGCGCCCGCCAGGAGCGCGCACCGAAGAGGAAGGGGAGGGCTCGATGAAGGCAGAGGCGTCGATCCAGCTGCGGAAGGATCTCGCGCGCCACCTGCGCGCGGGCCACCCGTGGGTCTTCAAGAAGGCGATCGACCGTCCGGCGAAGCTCCCGGCGGGGACGATCGTGGACGTCGAGGAGGACGGGCGCTTCGTCGCCCGCGGCTACTTCGACCCGGCGTCCGTCATCGCGGTCCGCGTCCTGACGCGCGAGCCGGCGGAGGCGATCGACGCCGCGTTCTGGCGCCGGCGCGTCGCCCGCGCGGTCCAGCTCCGCAAGGAGCTGGTGCACGGCACCACCGGCTACCGGCTCGTCCACGGCGAGTCGGACGGGCTGCCGGGCGTCGTCGCGGATCGGTACGACCGGACCCTGGTCCTCAAGCTCTACTCGGCTGGGCTCACCCCCTGGCGCGGCCAGATCGTCGAGGCGCTCCGCGCCGAGTCGGAGGGGATCAGCGGCGTCTTCGGGCGCGACGAGATCCCGCGCGACGACGACGACGAGGGTGGCGCGCCGGCCGGCCGGGTCCTCTGGGGCGCCGAGCCGCCGGAGCGGATCGTCATAGACGAGCACGGGATGAAGATCCTCGTGGACGTCCGGCGGGGGCAGAAGACCGGCTTCTTCCTCGACCAGCGCGAGAACCGGCGGCTGGTCCGCGAGCTCGCGCGGGGGCGCGGGGACGCGCTCAACCTCTTCAGCTACACGGGCGGCTTCAGCGTCGCGGCGGCGCTGGGGGGCGCGAAGCACGTCGTCTCCGTGGACGTGGACCGCGACGCGATCGCGCTCGCTCGCGAGGTCTTCAAGGAGAACGGGCTCGACCCCGCCGACCACGCCTTCGCCTCTGAGGACGCCTTCGAGATCCTCGCGCGGTACAAGAAGGAGGGGCGCCGCTTCGACCTCGTCGTGTGCGACCCCCCGGCCTTCGCCAAGTCGCAGAAGGCGGTGGAGGGGGCGCTCTCGGGCTACGCCTCGCTGAACCGGGCCGCGCTCGCGGTCCTCGCGCCGGGCGGGCTGCTCGTCACCGCGAGCTGCAGCGCGCGCGTCTCGGCCGAGCAGTTCTTCGACGCGGTCAAGGAGGCGGCCTTCAAGGCGCGCGTGGACCTGCAGGTGGTGGCCGAGACGCGCCAGCCGCCGGACCACCCCGTCTCGCCGCAGTTCCGCGAGGGGCGCTACCTGAAGTGCCTCGTCCTCCGCCGGCTCTCCTGACCGGCACCGCTCGTGGTCGTCGCGGGCCAGTTCCTCGAGCGGCCGGCGCTCATCCCCCTGGATCCGGGGGGCGGCCTGACGCTCGAGGGGCTCTACCATCGCGGGCGGCGTCGGCCGTCGCTCCTCGTCTGCCCCGATCCCGGCGCGGGGGGCGGGATGGACGCGCCGGCGGTCGCCGAGCTCGCGTGGGCGAGCGCACGCTCGGGCCACGCGTCGCTCCGGTTCCAGCATCGCGGCCGCGGCGCGTCGCAGGGTGAGGT
>JBAVTL010000549.1:0-1927 GCA_049696175.1 Anaeromyxobacteraceae bacterium | reverse complement strand
AGGCGACTTCAGCGTTGCTTCCCTGTGGAGACTTCCATCTCGGGGCTCTACCCGGTCTCCTTCTCTATCAGATCACATGGGTCTCGATACGCTCTTCGAGCTACTCAACCACCACACTTACTACTCCTGAATAGCTGGAATTATACATTTCTATAATTCCATCGTCAAGAATTATACATGCTGGGTTGTCCAGTATATTCAACAAAAGATGCCGAAAGCCAAAATTAGGCAGAAAAATAAACCAATTACTATTTTTATACAAATATGGAACCTGGCTTAATGATAGTTTAACTAATGATTGCTACACTCAATGTGGTTTGGTAATAAGCATTTATTCATCATCTTAAGTGTTCGCAGGCAACACCTCGAAAGTGGGTAACCTTTCCATTTCTCTCCCCAGTTGATCCACTTTTCGGAAACTGATTCCAACGTATCAATCCATTCGGATGGAATGGATTTAATGAAGCATATTGTGTGGAGGACAGAGTGACTATTGGTATGAAGCGGTTGAAGCAGGTCAATATACAAAAAGCAAAATTCATAACACGTTTTGTAATTATTCTTTTTTTGATCTTTACGGTCTCGCCTCTGATGGCTTGCGCGCCGCTGATCCGCAACCCCAATATTGTTGATTCAGCAACCCAAGCTTCAGTACTTGCCATTACTTCCTTAACCTTTATTGCAGAAGCAGATGCCCAGGTAAGTGAAGCCAATCCCAGCACCAATTATGGGAATTCCACCTATTTGCAGGTGGATGGCGCTGCAGATCCGGAAGTGGAAGGTTTTATCCGCTTCACGGTCACTGGCCTTTCGGGAACGGTCCAAAATGCAAAGCTACGCGTCTACGACACGACCAATGCTTCCAACAACGGTCCTGCCGTTTATGCCACAGGCACGTCATGGACTGAGACTGCACTTACGTGGAAAACGCGTCCCGCCCGTACAAGCGCAGAACTGGATAATAAAGGCAGCATCAGCACGAACACGTGGGTGGAATATGATGTCACATCACAAGTCATTGGAAATGGAACATTCAGCTTTGTGCTGGCAGCAGACAGCAACGACGCGGCTACGTTTTCCTCACGTCAGGGCAGCCAGCCGCCTCAACTGGTGATCGCGGTCGCAGGTGGTCAAACTCTGACCCCCACTGTGGAAGCATCTGTCACGGCCACAATGACTGAAATCGCAACAACGACTGAAACTGCGACTGAAACGACAACACTCACAAATACATCAACGCCAGCATCGAGTACTTCTCTCACATTTATCGCAGAAGCTGACGCGCGAGTGAAACAATCCAGTCCCAGCACAAATTATGGGAGCGCCACAACATTACAAGTGGACGATACGAGCGATCCTGACCTTGAAAGCTTTGTCCGCTTCACTGTGAATGGAGTATCTGGTCCGGTTCAAAACGCGCGAGTACGGTTGTATACAACGACCAACGGAACCAAAAATGGTCCGGCCATCTACGCGACAAATCCATCATGGAACGAAAAGGATATCACCTGGAACAGGCGTCCAGCCCGTACAAGTGGCGCGGTCGATAATAGAGATGTAATCAACATAAACTCGTGGGTGGAATATGATGTCACTTCCCTGGTGACCGGCAATGGAACGTTTAGTTTCGTGCTGGCTGGAGATAGCAATGACGCGGTTGCCTTTTCCTCACGCCAGGGCGTTCAGCCCCCTCAATTAGTGGTCAGGTTTAGCGGGACGGTCACGGCGACCACTACACCTACGATCACTCCAACAGCACCAGAAGGTAGCGTAACCTTTGTGGGAGCTGGCGATATCTCTTCATGCAATAAAAACAATGATGAACTTACCGCGCAACTACTGGATGGTATTCCGGGTACCATATTCGCGGTTGGTGATAATGCTTATGACAGTGGTACATTGAGTCAGTTCATGAACTGTTATGATC